>JASEHD010000209.1 GCA_030019075.1 Bacteroidota bacterium | reverse complement strand
CAAGTTTGCGTTCTCGGCAATAATCAATTGCGGAAACGATCCTTCTTTTTTATGTGTATAGAGAACTTTTGTGTATTTATGACGCATAGATTATGGTTTTTGTCTTCCGAGATTTAATAAATCAAGACTGTGAAGTTGTAAAACAATGGATGGTTCATTCGGCTTTCTAATAATCGCTGGTGGTTCTGTTTCTTCTTTATCATTCATCTCTTCCGCAGCCTATCCATCGCTTGCTGGAGTGTTTCACGAAGGTCAAAAACTCGAAATCCATATTGTTCACGTAGTACTTCCTCTGGTGTACCATCTGATAATTTTTTCTCTAACTCTTTTTGATACTGTTCTGCATCTATGAAAGCATCCTTTAACATCGGAATTAGTGATGAGTCGCCAATTTCTCCAAGCGCAAAGATTGCGCAAGCCCTCACACTAAGATTGTTGTCCGAAAGTTTTCTTATTGCAATCTCTTTAGCACCTGTATCGGCAATCTCACCCAAGTACATAAGTGCTTCCTTCCGAATAAACGGATCAGCCGCATCGCCTGCTCGATACAACATTTGAAGACCAATCTTTTCCTCTAAAAACCCTAAGGTCCTTGCAGCAAGAATCACCACGAGTGTATCTTGATTATCTAAAAGATCAATTAATCGCTGATGAAGATTAAGATTTTTTCCACGATTACCAATTTTCCTCATGGAATTAGAAGCTTCCCATCTAACGTAGAATTCTTCATCGCTTTTCGTCAGGAATTGTATTAAGACTGGAATTGTAATAGCGTCATTATCAATCATACCAAGAGCAACTGCAACAGCGCCGCGAGTGCCGGCATCTTTATCATCTTTGTATTGTGAAATAAAATGTGCATAGCGTGGTGGGGCAACTTTTCCAATTGTGAGAAGCATTGCCCATTTCCATTCCCCTTCAGAGACAATGTCTGCCATCGCCTTCGAATGAGAAAAGTCAGCAAGGTCATAGACTGCTTTCAATACAGTGAAGCCGCAAAATGGGTCGAGTTGACGTTCGATCAGTTCATCTGCCGGAGTAAGAGCAAGAAAACAGCAGCCGCATTCTGCACATTCGTGCTCGATGCTTTTACCGCTCTTTATTAAATCCAAAAGTGGAAATACTGCTTCTTTTGCTTTGAAATCTATGAAAGTCCATGCAATCGCATCTCTGATATCGCCTGAACAATTATCCCATTCGTAATTGAGCGCTTCAATTAGAGCAGGAACGATTTGAGATTTGTGTTCGGGATACTTTGCTAAAGCGCCAACAATTTCCCAACTCGTTGAGTAATCGGGATTTTTTAAATTTTTCAGGAGACTCTGAACCGTGTCTGCTGTGGATATGGACTTCTGAGCATAAGTCGACCCAAAGATAAAAAAAATACATATAATTATTGTAAAGTTTAAACTTTTATTCAACCATTTCGATGGTCTCTCATTGCAAGCGGTCAATTTAAGATTCTTATTTGCGATAATGTTCAAGACTTTCTCCTGCATCTAATAATTTATGGATAATATGTACCAGAATTCGAGTTACTTAACAATAGTAATTAGTTTGGATATATTCAAATTGCCCTAATAATCCTTTAATGCTGTTGTTAGGTTATTGCTAACACATCGCATATTTCAAAATTCTTCTTCCATGCCTCCATATTGATCCTGGGCATCCCCCAATGACTCCACAACCAGAGGATACTTCTTTCCCGCTTGAGCTGTTTCAATCCTTTCGAGTTCGACGATAAAGTGCCACTCATCCCCGTAATCGTAGAGGAATAACATTTTTTTCTTGACCGTATGAAAGACTTTGCTAACTTTTATGTTTTCCATTTCATCTGATTCGGTATCTTCCCACATATCATGTGATAATTCATACCGCTCACGTGATTTAGTCCAATGCTTAATATTATCATAAAATCCGTAAAGATGATCGAAATCAAAATCAAAACTTTCGAGAATGTTATCTGCCAGATCAGCCAGCGAGAAATCTCCAGGGATGGCGAGGACTCTGTAGGGATGTCCTTTAATACGACCAAAGGGATCGCTAAAGGTGACTTTTAACTGATGTATATTTTCACCTGTCTTAACTTTGTATGTTCCCATAGTATTTATCTCCTATTACTTTCTTATGTCACTAACTCAAGTTGACCGTTTTTTAGATGATAGATTTGAATAAAAGGGCTACCGGTG
>JASEHD010000208.1 GCA_030019075.1 Bacteroidota bacterium | reverse complement strand
CTGTTGACATAAGTCCATCATAATCCATTACCTTTTTGATTGTAACATTTCCGGGAATAAAAGGACTGAGTTTTGTAACAAACACATCAGCGCTTTCATTGAATGTCTCATCAAAAGCTCCTGAGGTAGTTGGGAAATCAGATGATAATGTCCCGCCCGTGACATAAGCATTGCCAATGGGATCAAGTGCGAGAGCTGTGGGTCTGTTGTCATTAGTGCCTCCTAAAAATGTGCTGTATAAAAGAAGAGAACCTGCAGCATTGAATTTTGTGAGGAAACAATCTCCCGCATTGTCGCCACCACTACCACCGTTGAAAGTGACATCATAGGCACCAGGAGTGGTGGGAAAATAGTAACCCGACGTCGTACCGAAGATAAGAGCGTTGTTATTCCCATCCACTGCGATATCAACACCAAAATCATAGCCATCTTTCCCGAGAAAAGAGCTATAAACCAATGAGGAGCCGGAGGAGTCAAGTTTTGTCAAAAATGCATCATTGCTACCGTTATAACTGCGATCATACGCACCAAACGTTGTTGGATAATTTGCTGAATGTGTAGTACCAGTGATATAAACGTTTCGATGATGATCCAAGGTTATCGCCCATGCTCGATCGTCGTTGTCGCTTCCACCGACATAGGTACTGAAGATAATGCCTGAACCGGTCGCATTCATTTTAGTAACAAAGCCATCAGCATATCCATTAAACGAAGTATCGTACGCACTTGGTGTAGTCGGGAAATCTGTCTGATCGGTAGCTCCTGTTACATAAGCATTGCCATCATTGTCTACGGCAATTCCGAAACACCAGGTGTAAGTATTATCAATAGTCCCATTAAGAAAAGTACTATAGATCAAGGAACCTTCAGTGTTAAATTTTGCAATGAATCCCTGTGTACATGCACAAGGTTCAGTTATAAATGCTCCAGGTGTTACTGGAACTCTACCCGAACCTGTTATATACACGTTATCTGATGTGTCAACAGCAACACAGTGGCCGAACAATTGTTCACCACCGGCACCTCCGAAATATGTGCTGAATAATAACGAATCTCCTAATGAACTTAGCTTGGTTAGGAAGACATCATACGCACCACCGTTATATGTTTCATCGTATGCGCCCGGCGTTGTTGGGAAATCGGCTCCATCCGTAATCCCCGCTATCAAAATATTATCTGAGCGATCAAGAGTTATTCCTCCATATACCCACAACCAGGGCCAATTAGCTGCTCTGAACAAAGTAGAGAATCCAAATGAAATATCGTCAGCACCGCCTAAAAACGTACTCCACGCCAGCGCATTACCTGAAGCATTAATCTTACTTATAAAAACATCCATCCTCGCTGCATTGAATGTCGTGTCATAGGCACCAGCAGTTGTGGGAAAATTGGGTGAGGTTGTATATCCCATTATGTAAGCATTGCCGTCAGCATCAACTGCAATGTCCATAGCTACCTCTTCGTGGTTACTGCCAAGATAAGTGCTGTAGAGAAGCGGGTCAATGTACAGGATTTGAGAGCGGTCGTACTCGCCAATTGAAAATTGAAGCTCGTTGGAACCGCATAGCTTCCATTGGGCAACCACCCCCATGCGCTCGTCATGCCGAACTTGTTTCGGCATCTGTTCAGACCCTGAAACAAGTTCAGGGTGACGGCATAATTGATACGCAACCGGCTTCATTTCGTTCATCATACCAACGCTCGTTGCAATCTCGACGCTGCCGTTCTCAAGCAGCTTGAGTGCCTCTTCCGCACCTTCATACTTTATGCGGATGACGTTTGGATCGGCTCCCGGATGAACCACAAAATCATACTCAATCTTCTTACCGTTTCCGTAATAAACCAGATCGATCCCGTCGTAAATGTTGGTGTAGCGGATCTTCTCGAAATTGGGAACGTGCCTAAGCCATTTCTTTGGATCCTTCCCTCGGAAATAATTTGTCACGCTCGGAGCTTGATCTTCAGCGGTGATTGTCGGCTCTGTATTCGCACCGACAAAATTAACCTTGAGCGAATGCGCCAACGTCTTCTCCTTCTCACGAGAATGTTTTGTTAAAGCAATTGTAACTCCTTCCTTTGTGAAGAAGTATGTAACACCGCGAGGCGTCTTTGCAAAGTATTCGACATTGCCTTCAACCTGACCATTGTTTTTCTCGAATAGCAATGGCTGGGAGAGTAAATTAGTGACAGCAGCATTATTATCGGGTTGCTGTGAAAAGTCCTGTGCTTGCGCTGCTGTAACAAAAAGAGTAAGAAGGATTATAATCAAGTATTTAATCTGTATCATATATACCTCTTTGTTTGCTATTAATTATGGGGACTTCCAAAAACTAACTTTAAAGTGTAAGTAATTTTGATTAAATTAAGAGT
>JASEHD010000207.1 GCA_030019075.1 Bacteroidota bacterium | reverse complement strand
TAAAAATTTTCAAAAAACGCAGAGGCACAGAGTTCGCAGAGGTACGCAGAGTAGTTAAAATCTAAATCGTGCGTAACATCAGTTAAGTAAGTAATAAATTTGTTAACAAAAACATAAGAGGAGAAAAAATGAAAACATTTGTAAAAATTTTATTAGCCATCTTGATTGTAAGTACGATGGTCGAAGCGCAAAGAATAAATAGGACTATAAAGCAAATTCAGCAAGTTCCTTTAGATTCTTTACTATTAGCTGATACTGTTCAATTAAGTAATACAGCAAGATGGACATTGCAAACTTCGCCTTATAGATTTAATGCTACTGGCACTCCTCCTGTGACTGATACGATTACAATTACTGCAGTTTGCCTTGTTCCACCTAGAGTAATTACATATACTGCTGCTGGTTGGACCATGATATTATCAGATACATCCTCACAAGGGACATGGAGTAATATATTAGTGCGTGCTTCATCTGCGGATACTACTAATCTACACAGTATGGGTTTTATGAATGTCGAAAGAGGTGATGTTATTAAAATGACCGGTATAGTTGAAGAATTTCCATTGAGCAACATGAATAGTATAACTCAATTCCGTCCGTTACCCGGTTTTCCAATTGAACCAATAGATCAAAATAGACCGGATCTTCTCCCAGCACCAATCCCAAGAGTAGTAAGTGATTTCCATGTTGGGACTGGAACAGGTGGGACTATAAGATATAGTACTGGTGAACCTTATGAAATGGCATATGTTGAGTTTACAAATCTAACGGTGAATTACTATGTTAATCCAGCCAATGGAACTTTTAATATGGTCGACGCTCAAGGTAATGAAATCTCAACTTATGATGCGTCGGGTTATTATACCTTACGAGTCCACAGATTAGCGAATGCGACATACACCCTACCAGCCTTATTCACGAAGATTGATACAATAAGAGGTTATGTATGGACATCTTCAGGAGCAGAAAATTCAAGAGGGTATAGGATTTGTCCTATGTATCCTGGTGATGTGGTTTTTGGTGCAGTTCTTCCTGGTATCAGTTCTGTAAGACGTTATCCTGTTTTAGTAACTCCATCCGATACTGCAAAAATTACAGCAAATATTTTTCGGCAAACAGGTGGAGCTCGTGTCGATAGTGCAAAAATTTTCTACAGTGTAAATAATGCAGCGTTCACATCCGTAAAAATGAGTGAGATCCAAGCTGATTCAATGATAGGAATAATTCCACCATTAGCCGCTGATGCATTTGTAAGGTATTACGTTACTGCTTACGACAGTGCAGGGTACACATATACAGTGGCAAATGGAAGCCCGGATTTTAGTACAAATTCTGCCAAAGGTCTCTTTTTCTATTATGTTTTGAATAGGCCGACTACTATCAGAGATGTACAATACACACCATTTACCAATGGCAGAGGGGCACTGACGGGCGCCGTTGTAACAGTCGCTGGTGTGGTTACTGCTGACACAACTCAATTAGGTTTAACTCCATATGGACCATTCCCTGGTTATGGAATTAATGTTTGGTATATTCAAAACGGGAATCAGCCTTGGAATGGTATATGGGTAAATGGTACTGAAGCGATAATGGGTCACGTAAAATTGGGCGATAGTATTTCCGTGACAGGAACTGTTTCAGAGTTAGGCGAGGTAACTAATTTGTTTGGAATTTCATCTGCACAAGTTCATACCACGGGAAATCCGGTTCCCACACCTCCAGTTGTTCCGGTGAGAGATATTGGTTTCGGTGTCGGTAATGGAACTCCTTCTGCTGAAAAATGGGAAGGCATGGTTGTTCAGCTGAATGATGTTGTGGTAACGAGTATCGACCCAACATTTGTCGACTGGAGTGAATACGAAGTCAACGATGGGACTGGATCTGTAACAATTAGAAGAGATGGAAAAAATAGATATTCTAATCTCCTTGCAGATACAATTGGTGGTTATCAGATATTAAAAATTGGAGATAGAATAAGCTATCTTAGAGGTATTTTACATTACAGTGCTCGACAATATAAATTAGTACCTCGAAGTAATGCGGATTTCGGAACCGTTACGTCAGTTCAAAACAATCAGAATGATATCATACCTGCACAATATTATTTAGCAAATAATTATCCAAATCCATTTAATCCTAAAACAATCATTGAATATTCTGTACCAAAGGAAGGTTTGGTTACATTAAGAGTTTATAACATTATCGGACAAGAAGTGGCTACATTGAAAAATGAAATCCAAAAGCCGGGCAGCTTCAGGGTAAACTTTGATGGTTCAAAATTAGCATCCGGAATTTATTTCTATCGGCTGCAAGCAGGTAACTTTAATCAAGTAAAAAAGATGATGTTGGTTAAATAATTAGTGCCGTTTCAAAAAAGTAGTATTGCATTTTCGATTGTCATTGTTTTTAAACG
>JASEHD010000206.1 GCA_030019075.1 Bacteroidota bacterium | reverse complement strand
GTTACACATACCGAGCAGAGCTGTTAACCGATGATGGAAAACTGATACACAGAAGCGAGCCGATTACCGTAACCACAATGGATACAACCAGCCACGACTTCTCTTGGGATATAACTTATTTAGGCGATGGTGCGAGCAGTGTGCTAAGGGATGTTTGCATAATTAATGACACATGCGTTTGGGCTGTGGGTGAAATTAATTGTAAAGATTCTTTAGGTAATTGGATGTCAATGTATAATGCAGCTCGCTGGGATGGAAAGAAATGGCACAAATTTCGTATTCCTTTCCTAATGAATTATGGTACATCAGTTTTCATTGATTCTACAACTTCGATAAGCTCTGTATATGCACCTTTATCAAATGATGTTTGGTTTTGTAACGGAGCTGTTACAAGATTAGTAAATAATAGTTGGATGAAGATGAATTTTCTATTATCAGAAGGTCCCGGAAGAGCAAATAAAATGTGGGGAACAAGTTCTAACAATATGTATTTTGTTGCTGATCTTGGCAGAATTACCCATTGGAACGGCGTCAGTTGGCGGCGATTGGAGAGCGGGACGACGTTGGATATTCAGGACATATGGGGGGGAAAGAACGAAAAAACTGGTCTGTGGGAAGTGCTTGCTGTAGCTGGCAATTACTACATCAGTAATGAACGAAAAATCCTTCACATTTCAGGAACGAATGTTACAGCATTATCTGACAGCGGGATTAACTGGGCATTGAACGGCGTATGGTTTTCTCGGGGTAAGCGGTACTGGGTTGTCGGAACAGGAATTTGGGAGAAGCCTTTCTCTCTGAAAACATCTCGATGGAAAGGTGGACCAAATATCGTAACAACTTATACTACTAATGCTATCAGAGGGACGGAGATCAACAATGTCTTCATCTGTGGTGCGTTTGGAGAAATACTTCACTTCAACGGTATCTCTTGGCAAAGTTTCCATTCACGCACTGCTCTCTCTGCTGGCCAATATCTCTCAATAGCGGTGCAGAGCAACACGGTTTACGCCGTAGGGTACCAGTCTCCCCGTGCGGTGGTTGCACGAGGATTGCGGCACATCGGTAAATTAGGAAGGAGGTGAGCAACTATGAATAAATTCATATAACGACGGGTGACGTTGCAGCGCTGCCCGTAGTAATAACGACAAATATTTGGGTGATTTTCTGCATTTCCGAATTAAGAGGAGACATACACCTTTTTATTTGCCATACGTAATATAATCAACTAATCAGATTGTTGATTTAGTCATTTTCAAGGAAAATGCAATTGTAATATAAATTTGTGTTCTTAAAATATGCAAAATATTCTAAAAATTGGTAAAAATATGGAGTGCAACGACCATGTCGTTGCACTTAATTGCATTGACACGGTCAATGCACTCCAAAAAGATACCCAATTTTATTAAATCAACAGCCTGAATACTTAAACCTAATTAAATAAAGCGAAAAAACAATGAAGCCAATTTATTTTATCACAGTGATACTCATACTGATAATTTCATCAATAAGTGAAGCACAAATTAGCGGGAAATATGGTCCGATATACGCTAATCAAATACGTAATTTATGGAAGGATAATAATTCGGGTGTAATTTCATCGCCTGGTGGTATCCTATCACCGAATACATTATCTCGGTTGGGAAATGATGGAGTTTCGAAGTGCATGCTTTTTTACAAATGGAATATAACAGATGATCTAATTCCCGATGGATCGACGATAAACAGTGCACGTTTGAAAATGCAAGGTTCGTATGGTAATTCCACGAGTTATATTTGGGGATTCTTTTCTAATATTGAAATGGATTTGACCAATCCAGGTCTAACTGTTTTATGGGATCGGTGTTTTGAAACTTCTCGTGCGATTGGTACGGTAGATTCAGATAACAATTATTACATCGATATAACATTTACAAGTGGATCTCAATTTTGTAATGCAATAAGCAGCTCTCTAAGCTCTAATTATTTTACACTCGGAGTTGGGGAACGACGAATGCTTTTAAATCAATTATATTGGAATATAAATAATCAGGTTACACTAGAAATAAATTTTACTTATCCCCCTGTCAATACAACTGTTGATCAGAAACTTTCTACCAATGTCAGTACGGGTACAGTTGGTAGATGGGAAACTAACCTTTTTCAACTATACAATGCTCCACATCTATTCATCTTTAGCGTTGGAAAGATTGAAATACTAAAAGCATCACAGGAAATCATTTCGGGGGAAAAGTATAACAATTGGAACTCGCTTCCAGATGTTATCAACCATCATATCTTTGATATTACACCAACAACAACGAGATTTACTTCAAATCTTTTATCCACCCACACCGGCATCACCATCCGAAACGAACTGATCGATGCACCTTCTCAAAACTTCGGCTCAATCCAATTCAAAGACCCGTGGCTTG
>JASEHD010000205.1 GCA_030019075.1 Bacteroidota bacterium | reverse complement strand
GTCGAACAATTTAGAGAATGCTTACTTGCCGCTTAAAAACGGTCAACTTGAGTAATACTCATACCTCAAGCTTATACCAAGAATGTTGTTGTTGTAATTGAAATACTCATCGTTGGATGAGTTTAACAGATATTCGTACGATAGTCCAAGCGAAAATCCTAATTCCTCAAAGTTTTTTTCCGCAGATAAAAAGATATTTTTTCGTGTATCAATTCTCTTATCGGTGATTTCATTTCCGAGAAGGTCGTATGCCGGGCGTAAAAGGTAATTGCGGTTCTGTAATCCCGCGGTCATCTTGAGCACGACTTGAGCCGGCAATAGTTGTGTTAGCGTGATATTTGCCGAGGGTCCTTCGTATGAATATTGATCGTCAAAAATATCATCCCCTGATACGATTCCATCATACGACAATATATAACGTGATTCGCTTTGGAGATTTAGAATGTAATGTCCGGATAAGCTTAAACCGGTGCCATCAACTATCGCCTGTCCGATTCGCATCATTCCAATTAATTGTGTTACGCCGGGATATGAAGATGTGCTTGAAGAATTTTTTTCTCCCCATCTTCCGGTTCCTGCGGTGTAACTTGTATCTATATTTGGCGTGGTATACATCTTATATCCTAAATCAGTTTGCAAAATTATTGTTGTTCGAGTTGGCAAGTAACTTTTTAATTGAAAGAAAGCTGCATGTTCAATGTAATTGAAATCGGGTACTTCTTTCATGTCCAAATAGGTGAACGAATAACCGGTCATGCCGGCAAAACGCTCGCCGACCGGGAATTTAAGCGTGCCGAATGCGCTTATCTGAGCGTGGTCGTAAAGAGTGTAATCATTTCTGTTGATTCTTGTATTATATGAAGCGCCGAGATTGAGATGTGTCTCTTGCTCTTCGCCATAGAGATGATTATAATCGATGCCGATAGAATGATAGTGGAAAGTTCTGTCTATTGTAGTATTGTAATAATTCAGAGAACCTGAGTAGAACATCTCTGTTGCGCTGTTATCGGTTTCCCACGTGTATAATCCGGTAAGTGAAAGCGATGTAATCTTATCTTTCATCTGTAGATAGTTATTGTTGATGTTATCGTCATACTTACCGTTCAAACCGGTTTGCAGGCTCCATTGACCGAATCCGCTGGAAGTAAGTATAATGAAAGCAAAAAGCGCGTTATATATTCGAACTAATTTCATTGCCGTCCTCTGGGACCTTTCTTTTGTCCGCCTTGTTTTATCGAGGGTTTTCCACCTAATCGCCAACCTAATCCGCTTGCACGATCGTCGCAAATTCCATCACCGTCTCTATCGATAAATTTATCTTTTTTGTTTTTAAACTTCTTTCCCTTTTGCTGTTGCGCATCATCAATTCCGTCAGCGTTTTCATCAACCATATGGCGCTGTCGTAATCTATTATCCTTCTGTTCTTGTCTTACTGCACCTGAATCCTGAACCGCTTGTGCGGTCGATTCACCGGCAGCAAAGATTATTATTGTTAATATTATCCAAATTGTTTTCATAATTTTTTACTCCTATCTTAAAATTAATACTCACTAATATAGTGATATGAATTTTAATGTGCCAAATCATTTCCAGCGATTGCTCCGTCCTTGTCCTTTACCCTGCATCTTGCTTGCTTTATTTTTGACCCCTGCCCATTTTGGGATGCCATTTTCGTCGGCAAGCGAGATCGATTTACCATCTTGTGCAATTTCCCATGGATAAAAATGGTACTGCCCGTTTACATTTTCAACTTCACCACGGACTCTAGTTTTGACGTTCTGCTTCAGCTCAAATTTTTCGCGCTGCCAGTACCAATATGGTCCCATGTGTATCTGATATTCTCTACCATTCTCGTCTTTTAATGTGGCATACGGGTGATTGACTTTAATAATTATTCCACTAACCGACTTTACTGCATCCTTGTCGGTCATCTCTGAACCTTGGTCTGATCTCCCTGTTTGTCCGAAGCCCTGAGACAGACCAAACATCATTAGTGTGGTAATCAAAATTGTATTTGTTAGCTTCATAGTTATATTCCTTTCATCTTTAATATTAAAAAAGCTGGAGTTGTGTAGAGTCCAGCTTTATGTTTGTTCTCTTATCCACGACCTTTTGGACCTGTGCCATCACAAGTCCCGGTTCCAACACCTGTTTTCCGGCCATTTCCTGTACCATCCTTTGGTCCTACACCGCTATTACCGGTGCCGTTTCCCGGACCAAAGCCACTACCTTTACCGTTCATCTTTGTTACGCCCTTGTTGGCTTGCCCGAATTTTTTTCCGGTACTATCCTTTGGTTTTACATAATCGGGGTCTTGTCCGTTCGGTATTCCATCGCCGTCGTCATCGCGCGGACCATATTGTTCCATATTCTTTTTGCCATACTGATTGCCGACTTGCTGTGCGTATGCACTGTCTAGAGTTAATAAGCTAAAAACTCCGAGCATCAGAAGTGCGAGTGAGAGAGAGATTGTGCGTTTCATTGTGAATCCTTTCAGTTGTATTGATGAATTAGTTTGAATTATTTTTTTATTCTGTTCATACTTATTACAAGCGTTGTGCCAATCTTAAAATCCTCGAATACAAATCGGATATGTTGATTTATCTTTTGGCAATTATTTGTTGTCGACAATATTGTCG
>JASEHD010000204.1 GCA_030019075.1 Bacteroidota bacterium | reverse complement strand
ATAATCATTTTTCTCAATCTGGAGAGTGGCTCTTCGGATCCCTTTCCATAAAACATATGTTCAGTTCTGAATAATCCTATTCCTTCGGCTCCGAATGACCGCGCTCGTGCAGCATCGTCCGGCGTGTCGGCATTTGTTCTCACTTTTAATCGTCGAACTTGATCACAAAGTTTCATAAAAGCAACAAATGCTGGATCGTCCGCTGAAGCTTTTATCATTTGTAATTCGCCTTCATATACATATCCCTTAGAGCCATTGAGCGTAAGATAGTCGCCCTCATAAATAGTTTTACCGTCAACATGAAATTGTCGTCTATTGTAATCAATTTTTATAGCAGACGCCCCAACAATACAGCATTTTCCCCAACCGCGAGCTACTAACGCAGCGTGGCTTGTCATTCCGCCTCGAGCTGTCAAAATCGCTTCTGCAGCACGCATACCCTCAACATCTTCAGGATTAGTTTCTTCTCTAACAAGAATAACCTTTTTTCCTTGTTTCCCTAAAGTAACTGCATCGAATGCAGAAAAAACAACCTTTCCTGCGGCTCCGCCGGGCCCTGCTGGTAATCCCTTTGCAATTGGACGAGCAATAATTTCGGCTTGCGGATCGATAATAGGATGAAGCAATTCATCAAGCTGTGTAGGTGATACTCGCATTATCGCTTCTTCTTTTGTAATAATTTTTTCCCCATACATATCAACAGCCATTTTAATAGCAGCAGGACCGTTTCGTTTTCCAATCCGGCATTGCAACATCCATAGCCTTCCTTCTTGAATGGTAAATTCAATATCCAACATATCCCGATAATGTTTCTCAAGTTTTCGCTGTATAGTATGAAGCTGCTTGTATGCTGCCGGCATTGCTAATTCGAGCGAAGGTAAGCACCGATTATGTTCTGTTTTTCCAATCTCGTTGATCGGATTTGGTGTACGGATTCCTGCAACAACGTCTTCTCCTTGTGCATTTGGCAGCCATTCACCATAAAAATGATTATCTCCCGTGGCTGGGTTACGCGTGAATGCAACGCCCGTGGCAGAGGATTCTCCCATATTACCAAACACCATAGATTGAACACTTACGGCCGTACCCCATTCGTCTGGGATTCCTTCGATGCGTCGGTATGATACAGCACGTTTTCCTTTCCAACTCGCAAACACAGCCCCAATTCCTCCCCAAAGTTGTTCCATAGGATCTTCGGGGAATGGTTTTCCTAAGACTTCTTTTATTTTTATTTTGTAAACCTCGACTAATTCATTCAAGTCATCAGCAGTCAGATCTGTATCCTGATGAACACCCCGTTTCTCTTTCATCTTCCCAAGTTCTTTTTCTAATTGTTGTCGAATCCCTTTACCTTCTTCCGGTTCAACCCCTGCTGCTTTTTCCATTACAACATCCGAATACATTTGAATTAACCGCCGCTGGGCATCGTAAACGAATCTGGAATTATTTGTTTTCCGAATCAGTCCTTCTCGGGTCACGTTGTTCAATCCAATATTTAGAACAGTCTCCATCATACCGGGCATTGAACGACGTGCGCCAGAACGGACGGATAACAAAAGCGGGTTATTCTCATCTCCAAATTTTGCCCCCATAATGTTTTCAATACGACGCAGTGCTTTTGCAACGTCAGATTGTAGTTGTTTGGGGTATGACCTTCGATGATGATAATAATATGTGCATACTTCGGTTGTTATAGTAAAACCTGCCGGCACTGGTAGTCCAAGATTTGCCATTTCTGCAAGGTTTGCTCCTTTACCACCGAGTAGATTTTTCATTCCTGCTTTACCTTCGGCTTTATCTCCGCCAAAAGAATAAATATATTTCTTTCCCATAATATTTCTCCTTTTTATTTATTGTTATTCTTAATTTGTACTGATTTTAAAAACTCTTCACGAACTAGGTAACACATAGGATTTTGTCGGTCATCAATAATTCCATCCTCAGATTTCGCCACAATTCGTAAGGATGTGCCGACACTTTTAGCAGCCTGGTGATGATACGAATTCACATCGAATTCACCGTCCCCCAGCATCGTACTGAATCGACTTTTGTTCGGGACTGTAATCTTATGTCTTTGTCCTATTGCACTATAAGTTTCGTGATTTTGAAATCCCATTCCCTCGATCACATCAAATTCAAAATTATCTCGCTGTCTGTCTACACCTGAAAGTTTTGGATGAGAAGGATTTCCATTATACAGTTCAGGATGAACATCGCATCCGCCCGATAATATAACTCCGCTGCAACGCTCCAAATCTGACAGGTTCCTCTTTTTATATGAAAGTTGAATCACAGAAATTCCAGGATTAGTCTCACAAATCCAATCCACATATTTCTGATACTTATATTGAGCACCCATGCTATCGGTTATTCCAATAATCATGCTAAACCTTTATTTAATATAGATTTTAGCATTGAGTCAAGTTCTTTTTCACCTTTTAGGGTTTTCACCTGAATTTCTAAATAATAGATATATTTACTAATTCGATTCGGAACTATGTCTTCCGATAACCTCATGGCGTCTTTCTCTGTAGTAATAATATATTCAGAAGAGTGTTTTTCGAATGCCCTTGTAATGTTTTCTAAATCCTTTCCTGTATATAAATGATGATCTCTAAATGCAAAAAACTCTTTAACTTCAACTTGCATTGCAGACAATAATGCTCGAAATCGCGATGGTGTGCCAATTCCACAAAAAACAATACACGGCGTTCCTTTAACGTTTGATATATTTAATGATGTCTTTTTAAAAACCGAATGAAACGCCATCGGCTGATATTGAAACTGAATA
>JASEHD010000203.1 GCA_030019075.1 Bacteroidota bacterium | reverse complement strand
ACTTTTACACTAATTGTGTAAAAATAGAGATTATTTATATGAGAATCAAGTCAAGTAACTATTTTTTCCTCAGAATGCAAAACTGAATCCAAAATCCGTAACAGGTTATCTGTTTGAATGGGTTTCGGTAGAAAAGCTTCAACACGTGATTTTTTAATCTTATCCAGAACCTCCGGATCAGTGATGCCGCTGATAGCGATAATCTTTATCTCGGGTGCCAACCTTCGGAGTGTTCGGATCAGGGAACCGCCATCCATGTTAGGCATCATCATATCCGTTAAAACGAGACGAAACTTATGTCTATCTTTTTCAATGAGTGTAAGCGCTTCAATGCCATCCTTTGCGGTTTGAATACGATATCCATAAGCTTCCAAAGTTTCCTTCATGATTTCTCTAATTGATAATTCATCGTCAACAAACAATATCGATTCACCTCGTCCGGTTGGAAGGCGACGTTTTTTATCAACTTTCTCGTCCAATGTTTCTGTATGCGTGGCAGGAATGAACACCTTAAATTCCGTTCCCTTCCCGATTGTACTATTCACTGTTAAAAAACCATCATAACTTTTGACAATTGCCATTACTGTTGATAATCCTAAACCAGTTCCTTTACCGATCTCTTTCGTGGTAAAGAAAGGATCGAATATTTTATCCAAAATCTCAGATTTGATTCCGGTTCCTGTGTCGCTGACTGATAGCGTGACGTAATTACCTGGCTTTGCGTTTAGATATGATCGAGTGCTATTTTCGTCTAAAGTGATATTTTCTGTGATGAGAGATAGCAGCCCACCATTTGGCATTGCATCACGTGCATTCACGAGCAAATTTAAAATAATTTGATGGAGCTGTGTCGCATCGCCAGTGATTGTCCAGAGGTTCGACGGGAAATTAGTTCTAATTTCAATAGAGCGTGGGAAAGTTTCCCGTACTATCTTTTCAATTTCTCTTAATATATGTTTTGGCTGCAGTAATGTTCGCTCACCCTCAGTTCCTCTTGCAAATGTTAAAACTTGCTTCACGATGTCAGCGCCGCGTCGGGCACTCATTTCGATAGTCGATAATAATTGCTGTGTTTTATCATCGCTGTGTCGTTTCAGTAAAGCTTGAATTGACATTAGAATCGGTGTAAGTACATTGTTCAGGTCGTGTGCAATGCCGCCTGCAAGTGTGCCAATATTTTCTAATCGCTGCGCCCGGCGAAATTGTGCTTCGACTTGCCTCTGCTCTGTTACGTCTCTATTTACGACAAGAATTGATTTCGGTTTGCTGTTCTTGTCGTTCATTAATGTCCATCGACTTTCAACGATAATTTTTTTTCCGTCTTTTGATTCCTGCTTCAGCTCACCACTCCACTCGCCATTTTCTATTACGTTTGTGTATGCAATTCCGATTTCGGCTGAACCTTCGTGTTGAAAAAGCTGTTGAGCTTGATTTCCAACTGCTTCTTCAAATTTCCAACCGTACAGTTGTTCGGCACCATTATTCCAATAAAGAATCTTATGGTCTAAATTGCGTACGATAATAGCGTCACCGGTAATATCGAGCAATGCCGCCTGTTCGCGAATCTGTTCTTCTGCTGCTTTGCGTTCGGTGATGTCTTGTCCAACCTGGAATAAAGTTTTATTCGGTCCGGCTGTATCCTGCCATAAAATCCAGCGGTGATTTCCCTGAGCGTCTATGATTAGCCGCTCGTATGGGATTGTTTTAATCGGGTGTTCACCGCGAGCACATCTAGCGATTAAATCGCGTTCTTTTTTTCGTTCCATTAAATCCGATCTGCTGGCTTTCCACCATCCGTCACCAAGCAAATTTTCCGGTTTGTAACCCAAAACATGCTCAAACGATGGACTTGCATATTCAATTCCGCCGGTAGAATTTGCAACAAGAATGAGTATGCTAACCTTGTTAATAATATCGTAAGATAACTTAATCTGTTGTTCGATGAATTTTCGTTGTTCAACCTCTTCTTCTAATTGATGGTCACGCTTATCTAAAATACCAGTTAAAGTTTTCAACCTTTGGAGCGTAGATTCCATATTCATAACCATCGAGTTAAATGAACAGGCAAGCTGCCCCACTTCATCCTTGAAAGGAACAACAATTCTCTCATGAACGCCCCCATTAGCGACACGTTCAACTACTTTTACCATGCTTCGCAGGTGATATGTAACAACCGCACTAATTCCAAAAACCACGACCATACCGCCAAAGAAAATAATAAGACAGATGGTCATTATTGTTAAACGACCTTGTTTCAGCTCAGAGTGAAAACTTTCTAATGAAATACCAATATAACACTCGGTAACTTTTCGCTCGTTATGACTAATCGGTAACATTACTTTATATATTGTATCTTTTAAGAGTTTATCATTATGAATCTTCTGATAAGCGAGAGATCGCGCATCACTTAAATTGAAGCTGCCTAATATTGTTCCTGATATATCGTGAATAACTATGTATCTAACATCTTGATTGCGGCGGATATTTTCTACGGCTTGTTCAAATGTGTACTTAACGTTTGAGCTAAAAACAAGATTTAGCTGATTAATGCAGGTTTCTGAAATTGCTTGCACGTTTTTTAAAATTGCACGTGTTGTTCTCTTATTAAGTTCAATTGGGAAATATATGAGGATGAAACCGGAAATTAAACCCAGAATCAATGTGTTAAGGATCACGAGCTTTGCCCGAATCGTCAAACCTGAGATAAAATTAATTATCGTCATAGACAATGCAACATTTTCTTACGTATCAAATATTTTTCCATACTGATTATAAAGAACTTACTAATAATCCGTTGTGATACCGAGCAGTAAAATATGATTATCATGTATAAAAAGCTAAAGGACTGTGATAAAAATCAACTATCATGACTTTTCACCTCTCATACGCGAAAATATTGATGTTTAGTTCTTATAAATCTTCCATGCGGAGGGTTAACCCACCTAGTTATCCACACAGAT
>JASEHD010000202.1 GCA_030019075.1 Bacteroidota bacterium | reverse complement strand
AAACTTAAAATACCCAAATAAGCCAGGCGACAATTGTCGTAATTGTAAATAGATTTTCATTGTTCGGTATTCAACATCCGATTAGTGCCAGACATCTTTTGAAAAAAATCCGTCTCCCAGACACTCAACTATTTTTTTTATAACTTAGAGTGAGGGATTCGTATGCTCTTAAAAAAACTTTTACTTTTGCTGCTGCTTGTGTGGACGGCACAAGCACAGGTACGTTATTTTCCGTTTATAGAAAATTTTGATAGTGTAACTCCGCCAGCGCTGCCGCCTGGTTGGAGTACAACAACAAACCGGTCATCAACAGGAGATTTCACTACTACAAAATCAACACCTCGCTCCGATTCGAATGCAGTCATCAGTACAAATTCAACCATCTCTCAAAGTTTGATCTCCCCTATTATCGATTTTGCAAACAAAGAAGTGGATACGCTAAAGTTTTATGAGCGAAGATCGAGTACACACAATTCTGGCTTAATAATTGAAGCATCAACAAATGGAGGCACAACATTTCCAATTATACTCAGCGATACATTTCACAATCCCGGAACAACTTCTTATGTTCTCCGCAAGCTTAAACTTCCGGCTGTACTCAGCAATCAGCCAAATGTAAAAATACGCTGGCGTGTTGTTGGAAATGGAACAGGCACCTCGGGCACTATTCGATTTGATGATATTACTATTACTGCACGTTTTTATTTCGATGCTGCAGTGAGGAGTATTCAATTTAATCCTCCTCTACCCTTCCGCGGAGATTCAATCAGAATTACTGCAAATATCTTTAATGCAGGTCTGCTTTCGATCTCAAACATTCCGGTTGAATTTTATGAAGACTACAATCGTAACTCAAAACCCGACATTGATGAGCTGTTTTTCTCCACCATAATAAATCAAATACTTCAACCAAACGATTCAGCTTTTATTTCCACTTCTGTTTACACTTCTCAAATTGGCGATAGACCCATCATCGTAAAAACTCTTTTAGCAGACGACCAAAATCCAATGAACGATATCAAACTCATCATACTTGCTGTTGGCTTGCCTCCTCGAACTTTAGTGATCAACGAAATTATGTATGCACCTAAAAGCCCGGAACCGGAATGGATTGAGATCTATAACTGTTCATCAGATACAGTTGATTTAAAGAACTGGAAAATCAGTAATCGTAATCTATCACCAAAATATAATCTCACAGCTTCAACAATACATCTTAAACCGGGAGAGTTTTGTGTCGTAACAAAAGATCTCTCACTATTCTCTGCTATACATCCCGACATCGAATCACAAATTATACAATCCTTTGCAATTCCCACCTACCTCTTTAACAACAATGGTGATGCGGTTGTGCTATTCGATTCACGCGGTGCAATAATCGACAGCGTACGATATTCACCGAGTTGGGGTGGAACAGATGGAAAATCATTAGAGCGTATTGATTTTATTGGCGTTTCAAATGATTCTTCAAATTGGGGAACAAGCAAAGATTCAATTGGAAGTACACCGGGAAGACAAAATTACCTCACGCCTCTCCAGCATAACCTCTGCGTCCTCCGCGTCTCTGCGGTGAATTATTTATACAACAATACTATCATCTCAGTATCCATTCGAAATACGGGACGCCAACCAGTTGATAATTTTGAAGTTTCACTTTATCATGATAAAAATCAGGATACGATTCCTGAATCAACCGAACTTATTTCAACTCAAATTATTACATCTCAATTACTTCCAAAGGATTCAATTTCAATCACATTTCAATGGTTAAATCCTGCGCTTGGTAAAAATATTCTAATTGCCGTAGTGAATTTCCCCAGCGATATGAGACCAAAAGACAACATTGTGTATAATGAAGTTAAAATTTCTTACCCACCAAATTCACTCATTATCAATGAAATCATGTATCAACCAAAAACAAATGAGGCGGAGTATGTTGAACTATTCAATCCAAACAACGAAGCCATTGATATTTCTGGATGGAAAATTTCTGATAAACCAGATACTGGAAAAGAATTGAAGATCAACGTCATTTGTCACTGGTTATTTGTCATTGGTGTTGGAGAATATTTAGTGATTGCATCTGACTCGTCCATCTTCAACCGTTTTTCATATCTAACTGATTCGAAATATCGTGTGATAATTAATAAAAACTTGATGAGCTTGAACAACGAAGGTGATAATGTAATTCTCAACGACCTTACCCGAACTACAATTGATAGTCTGTATTATCTACCAAAATGGCATAACTCTGATGTCGAAGATGTTAATGGAAGATCATTAGAACGCATCAATCCGAGCATGCCCGGTACGGATAGACGAAACTGGAGCACATGTGCAAACCCGCTTGGCGGAACTCCTGGGAAACAAAATAGCATCTACACAATAACAGTACCGAGCAGTGCATCGCTTTCTTTTTCACCCAATCCTTTCTCTCCCGATGGTGACGGATTTGAAGATGCTACGATAATGTGTTACCAGCTTCCATCAACGACTTCACTAATCCGTGTGAGAATTTATGATGCCAGAGGGAGGCACATCCGCACACTTGCCGACAGCGAGCCATGCGGTTCAACCGGAGATATTGTCTGGGATGGATACAACGATAAACGTGAGCGTGTGAGAATTGGAATTTATATTGTTCTCCTTGAAGCACTCGACGGTAATGGTGGCAGTTTACTTACAGTAAAAGGAACAGTGGTGGTTGCCGCAAAACTGTAGTCGGTAGCAGCGCTTGAATCCTTGATTAATTGAGATGGATAAGAGAAGATAGACGATGGAAGATAGATGTATAGAAGATTGAAGATGGATGAAATAGATTTTATATCGTTCCCGAATTCCTATTTGGGAACGGGAAATCCAAAGTCATGCTGAACTTGATTCGGCATCTAATCCCAGACCCTGAAATAATCCGCCTATATTTGTGCCAAATGGCGACCATAGTTATTGTAATCCAAATTAATCA
>JASEHD010000201.1 GCA_030019075.1 Bacteroidota bacterium | reverse complement strand
AATATCGTTGAGGAGGAAACAAAGAAGCGTGTGCAAGAGGCAGTGCGGGAATTGAGTTACCTGCCGAATAACCTCGGCAGAAGTTTAAGCATAAAACGGACCGAAGCAATTGGTTTAATACTACCGGACTTATTCGGAGAGTTCTTCTCAGAGGTTATCCGCGGTGTAGATCAAACAGCTCAGCAAAATAATTATCATCTACTTGTTTCCAGTTCACACAGCAATCGCGGGGAAATAAAAGCTGCTATACAAATGATGCAAGGACGAGTTGATGGGCTTATTATCATGTCTCCACACATCGATGCAGTTACACTTAACCAAAATCTTCCGAAAAGCTTACCTGTTGTTCTGATGAACTGTATTGTTGATGGTGATTCATTTGATTCACTGAATATCAATAACTTTGATGCATCATTTGCGATCACAAAACATCTTATCGATCATCAACATAAGCATATCGCTATAATTAGAGGCACACAAAATAATTTTGATGCTGATGAACGATTCCGGGGTTGTCAAATGGCAATTCAAAAATATTTAAGTAATGAATTGATATTTTTAGAAATACCCGGCAACTTTACTGAAGAGTCGGGCTATGAAGCAGTTAAAACTATACTACAATTTTCTCCACGTCCAACAGCGATCTTTGCTTCGAACGATTCAATGGCAATTGGGGCTCTGAGTGCTTTACAGGATTACTCCATTTCGGTACCAAATGAAATGGCTCTCGTAGGATTCGATGATATCCCAATTGCAAAATATCTTTCACCTTCACTTGCAACTGTTCAAGTAGATATATATTCGTTAGGCTCGTTGGCGATCGAACAACTATTTCATGCTATAAAAGAAAAAAATAATCACAAGAAACACAAAAAGATTCTTCCCTATCGTTTAATGCTGAGAGAATCATGTGGATGCAAACATCCAGACATTTAAGTAGTTGTAAAATTAACTCATAATAATTAACTAAAAAAAACAAAGGAGTGATTTATGAAACAAAATAATTTTTTAATGATTTTATTGACGTTGGGGATTTTATTTTTAATCCCTTATACTCTTAGTGGACAGTCCCACACAGATCCTCCGTTCATTCAGGTAGTAAGTGCGGAAAAACCGTTGATAATCGATGGAATTCTAAATGAAACTGATTGAGCGCGGCGTTTTGATTATTTAGTTTTTGGGGCAAATGCTCTTCCAGGTGATGTATCTTATACGGTAACCGGTGGTATTCTTGTCGATCCAGGTTACACGGATACAACAACCACGCTAGTAAAATTTCTAAGATATGGTTTAAACCTCTATATTTCCCTCCAGTCGGATGATAAATCAGTTTGTAGAAGAACAATTGGATGGGAAGGCGATGGGTTATTTATGAAAATTAAAAAAGCAGATGGAACACCCGTCGAGTATAAACTATTTTACAATTTACCTGGAACGGGAGCTCCAATTCGTTTTGAAACTCCAGGCGACGATCCAACTTTAGGTCAAGGTGCCGGTCACGTTAATCCTGGAACTATAGTGAACCAACTTACTCCTCCAGATTCAGGTTATACAGCTGAGATGGTAATCTATTTAGACAAGTTGGGTTACACAGACCCATATGCTGAGATTCCAGTTCTTATTAATATTTTCGATCCAGATGGATTCGATGATGGTACAACGACTGGTTCATATCATAAGATGTGGTGGGGTTCGGAATGGGGGGGGCAGAATTTAGAATTTTAAGATTGTCAGACCCACCGTTAAAAATAGCACACAAGACAGATGCAACAATGACGTTAGATGGAAAATTGGATGAAGCTTTTTGGGTTAATGCTGAAAGTATAGTAGTCGGGAAAGGTAGTGGTTCTAGTACGGGTGGGTATTATATGCAATGGAACCACCCAACAAACACATATAATGACCAAAGTATGGCCACTGTAAAATTTATGCATAATGGAACAGATCTTTACATCGGTGTTCAGTCGAATGACAAGTCTGTCTGTAAATGGTCGCCGGGTTGGGAAGCCGACGGACTCTTTCTCTGGATGACAAACAAAGATGAGTATCTACCGGCACCAGATCGAAGAATGGAGATAAAAAATATGTATTTCAACCCAACGATAGGAGCCGGTTCTGTATTCGAAGTAAACCATAATGTGCCGACTGGCGCTGCAGATGGTAAATCGTTCGAACCGGTTGGAACGGTTACACACACAGAACTCGGCGGTCCGGATGCAGGGTATTCTCTAGAGGTGTTGGTAAAAACTGATCTATTCGGATATGCAGTCGGAGATACTGTAAGACTTGGTGTTGTTATTTGGGATTTAGATTATGCAGATGCAGTTGCGTTTAGCGCTGATAGTTCCGATTATGCACCTAATTGGTGGGGAATCCAATGGGCAGATAGGACTTTCGAAAAGTACTATCTATTCAGAAACGTACATCTATCCGGTCGCACTTCCGATGTAGAGGATAATTCGCAACCGTTTAATTTTAATCTCTCTCAAAATTATCCAAATCCTTTCAATCCGATTACAACAATATGCTACGAGTTACCATACGAAAGTCATGTTACATTAAAGATATACAATACGCTTGGTCAAGAGTTAGCAACACTTGTGAATGGAGTAGAAACTGCTGGTAAACACGAGATACGTTGGGATGCGAGTAATAAGCCGAGCGGTGTGTATTTTTACAAACTTGTGGTGAGTTCGGCTGAGCCATTAACCGCTGGTTCCTACACATCTGTGAAGAAGATGTTGTTGATGCGATAAGGACATTTGTCCTCAAACATTTGTTGCAATTCGCAGATAATTTTTGTAGCGTTGAGCAGTTGCGGCAATAAAAAAATAAGAGGACAAGAACATGAAAGAACAAAATGGAATAACAAATTCAGAGCATCAACGATTAAGAGAGAAGAGTCGTAGGAATGAATTTGTAGAAACATTAGGTTATGAGTTTGAATTATCACCACGAGAGAGTTACGGAATATATGATGTTGTGGAAGACATGTTTTTAAAGAAGGAGACATTGCGTGAAGGACAGATACGGTATGTTGCTGTTAGGAGAGAAGAGCTGAGCGGGCC
>JASEHD010000200.1 GCA_030019075.1 Bacteroidota bacterium | reverse complement strand
TGAAGTTTTTATTGGCTTCACGCCGTCATAAAGTTCCTCAAGATAAAGTTGGTACAGCTTTGCTTTTCGATAGAGCTTAATGATTTCAGATGGTAGTTCGTTGACTATTGCATCCGGTAATGTTCTGAATTCTGTCGTAGGAGTTTCTTCTTCTGGAACAGTTGGAAAAAAGAAAACCGCTACTGGACGTTTATAAACATCGTGAGCAAGCCTTTCAAGTTGGGAATATGTTGGAGAAGTCATACCCGCTTCCCATGATTCTATTTCTTGAACTTCTCTGCCTAATCTTTGTGCAACATCGTACATAGAAAGACGCAAAGAGGTTCTTGCCCAAACTAGAACGTCTTTATTTATTGGTAGTTTCTCTTTCATCTCTTCATTTAGTTATTGATTCAATGCTCTAATCACCGCATCATGCACTTTCGGTCGAATTTGCATGATTTTGGAATTATTTCGTGTCGGATAGACACGATTGGTTAATAATATAATAAAAATTTTCTTCTCTGGCTCAACCCAAACGGATGTTCCGGTGAAGCCGGTATGCCCGAAAGATTTTTCTCCGAAAAGCGAACCAGCAGAGTTGTATCCGTTCATTGTTTTTGTATCCCATCCAAGAGCGCGCGTGCTTCTATTGTTTTTTCTTGTTGTAAAAAGTTTTATGGTCTCAGATTTCAGATATTGCTTACCTGCATAGCTTCCACCGTTCATTATCATTTGCAGAAAAATTGAAAGTTCCGATGCTGTTGAGAATAATCCTGCATGCCCCGATACACCGCCAAGAGCGAATGCATTCTCATCGTGTACTTCACCTTGAATCAATCGTTTTCGGTAAACAGAATCATATTCAGTTGGTGCGATCATTCTCCAGACGGATGATAGGGGATTATAAATCGTTGATGTCATACCGAGAGGTTTGAAGAAAACTGAATCGACATATTTATCCAGCGTAACAGATGAAATCTTTTCAATAATTTTCCCTAAGAGTATAAAATCGAAATCGCTATAAACCGTTGAATCACCAACCTTATAAATCATTTCAGTTTGATAAACGGAATCTAAAACTTCCTGCGGTGATTTGCATGTTAAGAACAATCGTTTGAATGCCGGTAGTCCGCCATTGTGCAATAGAAGATTTCTGATTGTTATTTTTTCTTTCCCTTTGTTTCCAAACTCTGGAATATATTTCATCACCGAATCATCAAGTCGGATTTTTTCCTCATCATACAACTTCATAATGGCTAAAGTAGTTGCAACAACTTTTGTTACTGAAGCAATATCAAAAATGGTTTCATTATTTGTTGCTGGACTATCCCGTTTGTAAGTTTGTTTTCCGTACGATTTATTCAAAACAATCGCACCATCTTTCACAACAGCCAACTGAGCACCCGGGAAAGCTGAATCATTTATTGCGTTCGTCATGATTGAATCGAGCATTGTAAGACTGTCCGGATCAAATCCAACATATTCCGGGAAATCGTACCTGAGTGCTGCTTGCGGCATTACAAGTCCGCTTCCATACTCGAACAAACCGGGAATTGTAACCGGCAGCCGCCCTTGCGTTGGTATCTCACCGAAAAAAACTTCAACGGCGGCTTCAACCGATGGCTCTGCATCCGAATATGCAAATAAATAAGCACTTGCGTTTTGAAATGCACCAAGCACATACGGACTACCAAACGCAAAGAGGATTGTCTTCTTATTTAAACTTATCAAACGATTTATTGTTTTTATAATATTATCGGATAATCCTAGTTTGCCTGAGCGGGCTTTCGAATATATAGGAACAACAATAATATCACTTTCACTTGCTTGCTTTATTATTGTATCAATCGCCATTGCATTTGTTGAGGGATCGATTCTAACAGTCGAAAGGTTTCGTGTACGCAAACGGAGCTGAGAATTAAAATAATCACCTACACGCTCATTCAATAAAGTAGTGACAGGGCGATGTACTTCGGTTCGGTATCCCTCCGCATAGCTAACTATTACATTTAAAATTTTCTTACTGTTATACCGAGCAAGCGGAAGTGTATTATCATTTTTCAAAAGCGTAACAGACGCACGGGCAATTTCTTTTGCAAGTCGAAGATTATCAGGTGAAGCAACTATGTTTGAAACCGATTCAACATCAACACGATTGTTTTCATCAAGCCCAATCCATTGTTTGAGACTTAGTATTTTCCGAACAGAATGATTAATTCGTTCTTCGGAGATACGTTTATTCCGTATTGAATTGACGATTGCCTTAATTGCCGCATCAACGTCGGTCGGCAAGAGAATCATATCAGCACCGGCTTCAACAGCTAACACTGCGGCTGAATTTGAGCTAAATGTATTTGAAACCGCACCCATCTCAAGCGCATCGGTAACGATCAAGCCATCGAAGCCAAGCTCTTCTTGAAGTAATTTTGTTTGCACATTTTTTGAAAGCGAAGATGGTAAACCTCGCTTCGGCTCGATCGCACGAACATCTAAATGTGCTGTCATGATTGAAAACACTCCGTTCTGAATTACACGACGGAAGGGATAAAGCTCAACGCTATCCATCCGCTCTCGAGACATACCAATTACAGGTAGATCATAATGCGAATCAATCCGAGTGTCGCCGTGACCGGGAAAATGTTTTGCTGTCGCGATAATTTTTCCCGACTGCAAACCACGGACAAACGCAGACGCCATATCGGCAACTAATCGCGGCTTCTCACCAAACGATCTCGTGTTTATTACAGGATTATCAGGATTGTTATTCACATCAGCCACCGGCGCAAACACTTGATGAATACCGATTGCACGGGCTTCATCGGCAACAGCTTTACCCATTTTGAATGATAGCATAGTATCGCGAGTAGCTCCTAAAGCCATCGCTTCGGGGAAACGAGTTGTTCGTCTTAATCTCATCGCGGCGCCCCATTCAAAATCGGACGATATGAGCAGTGGGACTTGAGAAATACTTTGAAGACGGTTAAGAAGCACTGCACTTGTGTGGATATCACCTTGGAACAAACACACTCCACCAACTTTCAATTCTTTCACTTGACTGGTTAAACGCTGGAAGTGATCACTCTCATCATTCATATAGTAACCATACGCACGTACACT
>JASEHD010000001.1:55434-61888 GCA_030019075.1 Bacteroidota bacterium | reverse complement strand
TTTAGAATTCCAATTTATAAATTTGATGTGGGGGCAATTTCTTGCTGCCTTATACATGAATCCTCTGCCTCTTTTACTAATATCACACATCGCCGTCCTCTTAATTGTTAATGTGCAGTTATTAAATTCTTTTGTTTTGAATCAGTTGCAATATAAACTTTGATTTTTTAAAAACCTAAATTTCGTCAAACGTGTGTCTTCCATAATCAATCTAAGGCGGATTTTTATTTCTTAACATAAATTACCTCCTTCCTCTTATAATTATGCCTTTACTATGAATTGGATCGAACAGATAACCTACGGCAACTACAAAGTTATTTTTTTGATCTACAGAAGTAAGACGTCCGTAACTATGCAATTCATAGAAATGCCTAAAGGTTGATCCATTAAAATGTCCAAGCATAAAGTATTCACCAACAATTATTAAGTCATTAACGCCATTTCCTCTTAACTTCCAGGGAAATCCAGACCATGTTATGGGAAACGGTATGCGTTTAGCTAATCCGGTGGTTGTTGATGAAGCTTTATACAATCCTGCATCAGATAAAAGATAGAAACCATATTTTCCTGACATCATTCCACTCACAAGAGAACCAGAAAGACTGTCATTTCTTATTTGGAAGCGATGTTCATAATCTTCGTATTGCTTGTAGCAGACACCGTTCTGATATCGCAATAATACTGTTGGTTTAAAATCTGGGATGAGGCGTGAAACTGCTTCAACATTTGCACTATTGATAACACTGCGAAGACCTTGTGATGGAATTTGAAATTCAACAGGTGTCCCACTTGTTTTTCCGACTGGTGGTGCAACGACGCCATCCTTGAACATCACAATAACTTCACGGTTAGGGTCGATCGAGGGTGTTGCATCTTGAGCAAAAACCGTTATTAATGATGCTGACATCATCAAATTAATTGTTATATATAGAATAATCGATTTCATTGTGAAATCTCCTTTCTTTGTTTTGAAGTTCATAAAATTTTTATTAATTTATAGAAAACTAAAAGGCTCCATCGGGAATAAAGTATCCCAACTGAGAGACTGATCTGGCGGATCATCTTGGAATCATGGGTACTCTTCTGAGGAGCCTTTCTTATCGAACATTCATAGTGTTACCCTCCTATCGTGTTAATTGTCTTAAACCTGTACCATCAATATTCATAATCCATAAGTGACCACTACCGGACCTTGGGCATAACCCAACCCAGTACAGAAACACAAGCATTGTTCCATCAGGACTCCAATCATACTTCCATACATAATCAGGTGATAGCTTTTGCAAGTTTGAACCTGTACTATCTATCATCCATAATGCTGGTGGATTTACTCGGGGCTTGGAAAAAAATGCAATGCTATTACCTTCTGGTGAATATTTTGGATATTCATAGATATAGCTGTCTAAATACTTAATGACCGTAAAAAATTTACTTTGATTAGTTTTGATATCAAGAAAAAACATCGAACCAGCAACACCAAAATATAGTATCTTTGTTGCTGAGGGATGCCATGTACTCCAAATAGGGTACCAATTTAGAGTGGGTAGCTGTATATTAGTTGATCCATCTGGTTTAACAAGCCAGCTACCTGTCACTGACATTGGATAGGATATTTGATACAATATCCATTCTCCATCTGGGCTCCATTTTGGGAAAAAATTCTTCCCTCCATTCGTTAATCTCAGAATACCATTTGTATCAAAACGTACCGGATCAAGACATAAAATCTTTACAGTATAGATCTGATAATCACGCCCGTCATAAAAAACAAGGTGCGATCCATCAGGGCTCCAGTCAGGATGACTAGCATACCTGAGCAATGGTTTCTTCTCGCCAGTTTCTGCATGAACAAGCCAAACGCCTGAAAAATATTCATCATATCGTCCATCGCCATCTGCATCGACACTGTCCCCATGCTCTGATGCAATCCACTCGCCCGCTGGATGCCACGATGGGTAGTCGTAATAAAAAGGCCACCACTGCGGTTCGGGCCCGCCACCGGGTACATCTTGAAGTTTGATAGTACCTGCAGATTTCGCTTTCACCCAATAACCTTTTCCAGGAACGATTGTATCCGCTACCATATATCCTGAATCAGGATCAAAATAATAAAACTTTGAAATTATGATCCCCGCTGGTTCGATAGTAATTGTATCGACCAGAACTTTAATATTCGTAGAGCCAATAATATTCCATCCGGCTCGCACTGGTACTTTGCCAATAGGCCCTGCTGGACAAGCAATAATCTGAACCGTCTCTGCTTTTACTAATTTTATCCAATAACCAATTTCTGGCTGAAGTGTATCACATGGTACATAACTACCCTTGTATGTAAAAAGTGAAGAAACCGCATTGCGAAAAAGTGAGTCCTTATGAATCCCCTTTCCGTAGTTAAAATATAGAGGAAGTGAAACTATGTTCCACCCTTTTGTAAGCACAACCTGGACAGTATCCCAATCGTAGCGGTATAAATCTTGGCACCGGAGGATTGTTAATTGAGATATCAGCATTATCAATGTGAAGCAGACTCTTGTCATGAGATAATTGAGTTTATAATACATTGTTTCTCCAATAATTGATTATAAAAGAAAACATGTGTAAATTTAAGTAACATTTTTCAAAGAGTCAAGAATTATTTTGTGAACTTTTAGTTCACATTTTCTAAAAGGAGGATTTATGAGACTTCCAGAAATTTTAAAGGAATTTCGAAAAGAAAACCATTTAGCACAGAAAGAAATCGCTAATAAACTTGGTATAACGAGAGAGTATTATGTAAAAATAGAAAAAGGGCGTAGAATCCCTTCAATGCAATTAATTAAAAGGATGGCAGGGTTTTTGACAACAAACCTCTTTTATGTTTTTCCGTATGATAATGAGGTCTTTCGCAAACTACAAGATGAAGATGAAAATATGCCAAAAAATCCCCACGGGCGAAAAAAATCGGACAACTCATCACAAGGTAAATAATTCTAATCACCAATCTGTTTCTGTTTCTTTCAAAGAACAAAACCATCGCCATACCTGCCTAACAACATAGGTTGTTGGGGGTTGCTGACATTGTAGAATGCAATATTCGATCTGCTTACAACTATAAGCAGCATATCTGACAGTATTGTATCATATCCGTGTTCACCCGGTATGTGAGAAAGCTCCACTATACTGTTCGGGTCATGAGTATTTAAGATGTAAACTCCAGCACTGTCATCACACACATAAGCGATACGATTCCTGACGTCAAGACCCATTGGTTGGGGTAATGGATAGGAAGAAATCAGTTGGGGCTGAAAGATATTCTTCAAATCGATTATGTGCAAAGCACTGACAACCGTTCCACAGCGTGTACCGCCACGCAGAGTTACATAAGCGATCGAATCTTCGACCACAACTGGATCGCAAGCCCGAAGGTGATCATAACGCGAAATAAATTCGGGCCTCCGCGGATTGGATAATGAATAAATATACATTCCGTTTTCGCCTCCTATAAATAAATAATTTTGATATGGGAAAATGGTTTCAATGCCCCATCCGATGTTGTCTCTTCCAATGAAACGGGGTGCGAATGGATCGGTTACATCGAAAACATGCATTTGGTTGTAATCAACGCAATAGAGGTATTGATTGACAACAGCGAACCGAGCCATTGAACCGCCGCGGCCGCTCCCTCCGGTTGGTGCACCTCTTAGTCCATCTTCAACGAAGAGATAATCACGGCTATCATGAACTATTGGATCATTGACGGCTGGCTCGTAGGTACAACCGCGGCATCCATCAAATCCACCATAAACACGATTTGGTGGTCCTATTTCTGGCATTCGCGGCATAGGATCTCCCCATCCAATATCGTATGCTTTCTGAAACACATTGTATATGGTATCAATTACTACGGGATGGCTTTGATCAGAAACATCATAAACAATTAGATGAGCATACGAATCAAGATAGAGTGCTGTCCGCATACGGCCTGCGGTTGATGCAAGTGCCATATCATGATTCCCTTCAACATTGATAAATACTAAATTCTTTGGTGCTGAAGGATTAGTGATATCGAGTAGGCGCACACCTTTGGTAAGCTCGGTAACCATCAACAGATTGTCACGCAAATATATCTTACCAAAACTAATGGCGGTTGTTACTTTTGTAGAATTCTCCCATCCTATTGAGAAAACTGCGAGGAGTAGAATCGTTAATATCCGGAAACCATTTTGTTTGAGCATGGTAGTTCTCCTTCTATAAAAATATGATTCAAACTGGTTTTAATATAAGGTAAGACATTTCACTTAAAAAATCAAAAAGGATCAACGACTAAAATATTTCACCTCTAAGCACAAACCTGCCCGCCCCATTTGTAAATATTCAGGCAGGCGGGGTTCACTCAGAAACACAAAGATATATTTACTTTAAGTATGGGATCGGATCCTCAACCCCTGCTTGTTGAAACCCTCTCAATCGTAGTGCACAGCTATCACACTCACCACATGCGATATCCTCTCGCTGATAACACGACCAGGTAAGATTAAACGGAACATTTAGCTCAATACCTTTTTTTATGATTTCAGATTTTTTAAGATGAATTATTGGAGTCTCGATTTCAAGATGTGTCTCTGCTTTTGTGCCAAGCTTTATTACATCGTTGAAAGCAGTGTAAAATTCTTTCCGACAATCGGGATAGCCCGATGAATCTTCCTCAACTGCACCAATGAAGATTTTCTTCGCACCGATTACTTCTCCCCAACTCACTGCGATGGAAAGGATATTTGCATTTCGGAATGGTACGTACGAGGATGGGATTTCTTTTCGATGAAGATCGGCTCGCGGTATATCAATGGAAGCATCTGTAAGACCTGAGCCACCAATTTGTTTAAGATGATGAACATCAACAACAAGCCGGTGTTTAACTTTATAATAATCAGCAATAACATTGAATGCTTTCAGCTCACGTTGTTCTGTTCTCTGACCATAATTCAGATGCAGGAATGCCATCTCGTATTGTAAATTAGCAATCGCGGCAGTAACACAGCTATCCATACCACCGCTTACAAGAACAACCGCAAGTTCTTTTGAGCTTAGAGCAGAGAGCATAGAGCGTGGAGTAAAATAAAATTACAAATCATGTATCTTGAATCCTTAATCATGAATCATCATTAAAAATCCGAAATTGTCAATCCGTAATCCAAAATCTCAAATCTCACATCCCATATCTTATTTTCACACTCCTCTCGTCTCTGGACTCCAAATATACTTTTGCATCTGTAATTGAAATCGGACATCGAGCTTATCTTCGAGTATCCATTTCGCTAATTGTCTCGGTTCTAACACACCGAACACCACCGTCATTAGTACTGTACACCGATCAGATAAATTATTTCTTTGAATAACGGATTTTGTCCATTCATAATCCACACGGTTGGCAATAACGAATTTCACTTCATCACCATCTTTAAGATGATAACAATTATCCCAAAGATTTTTATCTACCATCCCGCTCGAAGGGCATTTGAAATCTATAATACGCTTTACACGGAGATCAGTAATGCTAATATCAACACTTCCGCCCGTTTCAAGAAGAACTTCAAATCCTTCATCACACATTCTTTTCATAAGATGATATACATCAGACTGAAGCAAGGGTTCGCCGCCGGTAACCTGAATTAATTTGCAATCATACTTACGGATCGTGTTAAGAACATCATCTATAGACATTTCTTTGCCTTCTGTGAAAGCATACGAAGTATCACAGTATGAACAGCGGAGATTGCAGTAAGCTAACCTTACAAAGACACACGGACGACCTGCGTGTGTGGATTCACCCTGAATGCTGAAAAATATTTCATTAACAACGAGCATACTAAAATACTAACATACTCATATACTCAACTACTTCTTCAACAATCCTTTAACAGTCCCAATAGTACTGCCAACGAAGCAAACAAGATGATCGAGGAAAAGATACGGTATCATCACAATCATCGCAAACAGCCCACGGACTTGTTCAAGATAATTTAGGAAACGAATATTTAGAATTAGGTATAGTCCAACGATTACAAGAGCATACCAACTGGGAAGTAATCCCATAACCACAGCAAGCAGAAAACCGAGGATGAATATTGAAGAGATCGTTGATATAATAAAAGCTGGATAGACATTCACAAATCCCCGACGTACAGATTGTGTTGTTTCTCTGAACCTCATCGCTAATTCTGCAAAACCCATGCTTCGATGGAATTCATTTTTAATGAAGGATAGGAGTGTGTAATTTTTAAGGTGTTCGACTTCAATATCCATGTTTAGCTCGATATTCAATTTAGCTTGTGCGGCACGTTTCCCCAACTCAATGTCGTCATGACCATGTTTAGCGAGTAGCTCAACATTAAAACCGCCTAACTTTGCAAATGCCTGTCGTTTGATTCCTGATACTGAACCGAATAACCAATCAATCGCCGGAGGACTTTTAATA
>JASEHD010000001.1:0-55424 GCA_030019075.1 Bacteroidota bacterium | reverse complement strand
TGAATACCGCACCCAAAGATTTTTATACTGACTCACAAACGACTCATTGCGATGCTTTGCTGTATAAATTCCTACCACTGCATCGGTATGATTTTCTTCTAAAGATTCTACGATTCCCAACATAGTTTCTCTCCCGATAACGATATCCGAGTCCACAAACATTAGGATATCGCCCTTTGCAGATGACGAACCAACATTGCGTGCGTTGTTTGCACCATTACCTTCTTTCACCTGGATGACTGTGCAACTATAAGCTTTCCCAATTTCAATTGAATTGTCAGTCGAACGATCATCAACTACGATTATCTCATAGTTTTTATAATACGACCTCTTTATCGAGCGGAGACATTGACTTAGAGTCTTACTGCTGTTCTTCACCGGTATGATTACCGAAACAAGTGGATTGTATGTTGAGATTGGATTAGTGGACATGATAGTTGAAATCATTCGATATATTTTTTTTGCCTAAGATAATCTTTAATCAGCTTCCTCACGATATTTCATTAACCGTGAAAAAGTATGCGAATCTTGCGGTGCAAAAACTCCGGTTTTTACAAAATGTTTAGCAAACAATGTTAACGCACCTTCTTGTGTTTTCGGTTCCGAACCTTCAGAGAGTAACAAAGCTTTCATCGTATGAAATATTGCATAATACAATCGGGAGACAGCATCATTATAGTAGCCACTATGTATTAGAATATCTGCAGATGCCATTGATGATGCTGCTCGATCAAGTTCTTCACTGATATTCATATATTTATTACCTTCCGTCATAATGGAACTCCTTCATTAACAATATCCATTGCAATTCTTCGCTCACGATTTAGAAGTTGATTGAATTCTTCCGTTGATAACACCAGAGATGAAATTGCATATAAATACTTCAATTCAAGATCGGCAACCAGGTCGAATATTTCTCTTTTCAAGTTCCTATCTAAACCATCCACTACGATAGCAACATCCAAATCAGAATCGAAATTGGAATCACCACGAGCTTTCGATCCGAAGAGGACAAACTTACTCAAACGGGTACCAAGTTGTTTTTGCAGCGATTCTTTCAATTCGCTAAGGAGTTGTTTCTCTATTTGATTCAACCGTTCCATAAAAATGTAGTATCACCGTAAAAATATAGAGAAAAGCGATGGGAAAAACAAAGACCGTTCTTTATGGTGTGATTCTTATGAAATATCTACAATTCTTCGGATCACCTCACGCGCTATCTCACGTGCGCATGTCAATCCCGGAGATTCAATTCCGATAAGATTAACTAATCCAGATAGACCTTTTACACTCTCTTCCTGAATAATAAAATCTTTCACCTCACTTTCCGATCCTTTAAGTTTCGGACGAACACCTACTTGATCGGGAGACAGATCACTTAATTGAAGAGCGGGAAAATACGACTGCACAGCTTTTAAAAATTTTTCCTTCCGGGTATCATCAAATTTGTACCAATCGATCTCTGGAATTGATTGATCGAGGTACTCATGGTCGGGTCCGAGTCTTACACGTCCCGCCTTATCAATTGCAGTATGGATCCCAACACTTACAAGATGCTTGAGCGGAATTGGATACACCAAATGAGAAATAAGTTTTCCCTTCGATGGCGATACCGAATAGTAATGTCCGCGATTATAGTGCAAACGGTAACCTGCTGTATCAATATTGATTCCAAATGCTTGAGCAACTTTATCCGACTGCAAACCCGCCGCATTTATCACATACTCAGCTTCGAGAGTGGTTAAGTGACCATCCGTATCTCTTAACCGGACATCAAACAAATAATTTTTTCTCTCACCGCCGACAAAATTAACATTAAACGCAAAATCTGCACCAAACGATTTCGCTTCCGAAAGATATGATTTCATCAACTGATGGGAATCAATTATACCTGTAGATAAAACATAAATAGCGGCACAACATTTTATGTATGGTTCAATCCGCTTTGCCTGAATAGCATCCAACAAAACCAATTCACCAACTCCATTTGCCAGTCCACGCTTGTAGAGTTCTTCTAATGGTTTCCGTTCTTCTTGTGTAACAGCTACAATCAATTTACCACAGCGTTTAGTCCACACACCAGACCGTTCGCACTCTTTATAAAGATTGTGGTTTGCAGTAACGCACAATTTTGCTTTCAACGAGCCGGGCTGATAATAAATTCCTGAATGTATTACTTCACTGTTCCGACTGCTTGTTTCCTGACCGAAGGATTCGTGGCGTTCAACAAGAAGTGTTGAAAAGCCATTCTTCGCACTCTCCGCAGCACAAGAAAGCCCAACAATTCCACCACCAATAACTAAGACTTCAATCTTCATAATCTATCGTTTCTATAAAATTTACGCTTGATTGCTGCCCGAGATTTAGAGGTTGGACTAAAAAACAGATTCTTTAAGAAAGAATAACCAATCGCAGTGAGAAAAGAAAAGAGATAACTATAATATTTTAGTGATGAAGGTTTTCCCCAATAACGATACGAAACTTTGTGCATTTCCCAGATATAATCCGGCAAGAATTTTAAAAAATGTTTGCCCGTCTTTGATTCCGGATAGAGCCGGAAGTTTGCTATCGGCTTCTCAACATGGCAGAGTTTATATCGTTTCCCTAACCGGATAAAAAAATCACAATCCATAGCATAATACAATCTTTCGTCCAAATATCCTATCTCATCAAAAACATTACGACGGAAAAAAAACGCCGGTTGTACAAATTCGTATTTCCACTTCCAGTATCTTATTAAAACTTCAGGCGAGGCACCAAGGGAATACAGCGGGCGAATTATTTTATCATTTTCATCAACTTCAAAACCATCCCCATAAACAACCATTACATCTCTATCCTCAAACTTGCTTGCCACAAGCTGAAAAACGTTCGGGCAAAATGTATCGTCCGAGTTTAACCATCCAATAATTTCACCCGCTGCCATCTTAAATCCTTTATTCAAACCATGTGACTGCCCACGATCTGGCTCTGAAATCCAGTGCAAGTGATTATATTTTTTTAGAACGTCCAATGTCCCGTCTGTTGATCCCCCATCAATAATGATATGTTCTACATCGGAATATTTTTGTGAAACGACGCTTTGAATATTTGCCTCGATAAATTGAGCTTGATTGAACGAGGGTGTAACAATTGATATTTTCGGGAAATACATAGAGAAGTTATTGCACACGTACCGAATACCACTCGAACGTACGAATTATCCCTTCTTCTAATGATATCGATGGTTTCCAATTTAACTTCATGAGCCGACTGACATCCAATAACTTCCTCGGGGTTCCATCTGGTTTGGATGGATCGTACTCTATGTCACCTGTAAATCCAACAATATCTTTCACCATGAGTGCGATGTCCCTGATAGTAATATCAACACCACTCCCAACGTTTATGAACTCGCCTATATCTTTGTATTCGCACCGTTCCATTAAGTACACGGCAGCATCTGCTAAATCATCTACATATAAAAATTCACGATAAGGTGAACCACTCCCCCATAAAACCACAGCTTTATCAGTTATTCCAATTCGTTGAAGAGTGTTAGTTAGACTTTCAATATCATCTTCAACCTGAGTTCCGAAACCGAGGCGATAAGCATGTACATCTTTTAAAATCAGATCATATTTTTTCTCTTGAAGTAATTTAGCTAAATAGAACTTGCGGATCAGTGCAGGTAAAACATGCGCGGTTTCAAGATTGAAGTTATCGTACGGACCGTAAAGATTAGTGGGCATGATGGAAATGAAATTCGTTCCATATTGTTCGTTAAAGTATCGGCATAATTTTATTGCAGCGATCTTCGCTATGGCATATGGCTCGTTCGTCGATTCAAGATATCCGCTGAGGAGATATTCTTCCTTCAGCGGTTGTGGTGCAAGTTTTGGGTAAATACACGACGAACCGAGATTGAGTAACTTCTTAACACCGAACTTGTATGCAGATTTAATCACGTTCATCGCGATAGCGAGATTATCGTAGATGAAATCTGCTTTGTAAGTATTGTTTGCAAGTATACCACCGACACGGGCAGCAGCAAGGAAAACGTATTCAGGTTTTTCAGCTCTGAAAAGTTCTTCAGCTTTGTGCTGATTTATTAAATTGAACGGCGGATATTCACGGAAGATGAGATTTGTGTATCCCTTCTCTTTCAACTTCCTGACAAGTGCAGAGCCGACAAGTCCGGTATGCCCTGCAACGTATATTTTAGAGTTTTTATTCATATGATTATCAATTTTATTAATAAAACGCACTGTCTGTCTGAGCGCAGTGAATCCCGTCGGCAGACGGGATGAACGAAGTCTAAGACTTACTTTGCATCTCTTTTTTCCCGCCTTTCTATCATCTCCTTCGACTGCGCAAATTCATGGAGTAAATCAAATCTCTCATTGAAGTATATCCATTGTATACACCTAACTGATGCTCCGATATTCTCTTCTCAATATTTGTGGTGCATCCAGTATAATAAGAACCATCGGAACATTCGAGTATGTACACCCAGGCTCTTTTCATTACCCCGCATTCAGCTAAGTTCTAACCAATATCACGTTTCGACTTGCGCTCAACGTGACAGGTGACGTCTATTTAAACTTTGATATTCAGATGACGTTCTTTATTCAGCAATTCAATATCAGCGTCAACCATCAATCGCACTAATTGTTTAAATGTTGTCTTCGGCTGCCAGCCAAGTTTCTGTTTCGCTTTGCTTGCATCTCCGATAAGTACGTCAACTTCAGCAGGGCGGAAATATCGACGATCAATCTTCACATATTTTTTCCAATCTAAACCCGCATACGAAAAAGCTTCTTCAAGAAACTCCCTCACGGTATGTGTTTCACCTGTTGCTATTACGTAGTCATCCGGTATATCTTGTTGCATCATAAGCCACATTGCTTCCACGAATTCTTTTGCATAACCCCAGTCGCGCTTTGCATCCAAATTCCCGAGATAGAGAGAATCTTGAATCCCAGCTTTGATGTGGGCAAGTGCACGAGTTATTTTTCTCGTAACAAACGTTTCCCCACGACGCGGTGATTCATGATTAAAAAGAATACCGTTGCATGCAAATATATTATACGATTCCCGATAATTCACAGTTATCCAATAAGCATATACTTTTGAGCAGCCATATGGACTTCTCGGATAAAACGGAGTTGTCTCTTTCTGAGGAATCTCCCTTACCATTCCAAACATTTCACTGCTTGAAGCTTGATAGAATTTAGTCTTGATACCAGTCTCCCGGATCGCTTCTAATATTCTAACTGTACCAATTCCTGATACATCTCCTGTATATTCCGGGATATCAAAACTTACACGCACATGACTTTGAGCAGCGAGATGATACACTTCATCCGGCTTAAGATTGTAAAGGAGCTTAATGAGATTGGTTGAATCGCTTATGTCGCCATAATGCAAAAAGAATTTTACACCATTGACATGCGGATCGGTGTAGAGATGATTGATGCGACCCGTGTTAAAAGTGCTTGCACGTCGCATTATTCCATGAACTTCGTATCCTTTATTCAGTAAAAGCTCTGCGAGATACGAGCCGTCCTGACCTGTAATTCCTGTTATGAGTGCTTTTTTCATTTAAACTTCGATCAATGATTATTTTAATTGATTATTGAGGTAAGTTGCAATAATTTTCATATATTTTTTGAGATCATCAAGATCATTAAATAAAATATCTACAAGGCGGTTAGGATCGATCTCAAGATAATTGTGCACTAATAAATTCCTTAAACCTGCTATTGGAAAAATCTTTTCGGAAAACTCCTTTGGTATGATCCCTTCCGAACCTAAACGGATAATAATATCTTTGTATTCATGAATCCCTCTAATGCCGCGTTCAGCTAAAATACTATTTCCGATATCAAGCACAACTTGTGATGCAATTTGCAGATTCCGCTCTAATGCGGCTTGCAATAAATAATCATCAAGAATTTTTCCCCTTGAATGTGATTTTAATTGTTCCAGTGATTTGATCGTTTCATCAAGTTTCTGAAGTTTCGCAACTATTGATTCGCGTTTCATCATTCCGATCTCAGAATCAAATTATTAAGATAAGCATTATCCTGAATCTGCCTGTATGGATCAAAATCCAAATATCGATCAATTATTCTGACTTCATAATCGATACGCAATACGGGATTACGATCATACAAAATTGTACTTGTAGAAATAATGTTGAAAGCGAAGAGTTGATCAGCGTCATTTAAAATACTCAAATCAACTTCATCTGTATGGAGAATTTCCGTAGCATCTTGAATGATCCTTAACCGTATGTCGAAATATTTATCCTTTGGTACTTCGCTCATAAGATACACAGCAATATCTACATCGCTCATTGGAGTTTCGTAACCGATACCGTATGAACCAAAGAGATATGCAAACTCCACATCCTGACGAGTCGAAAAATATTCAAGAAGTTTTGGAAATAGCTCTCGAACGTTGTGCGTTATTTTTGTAAAACGAATCATAGGATACGACACAATATAAAGAATTATTGTGAAAAATGCTTAGTGGAGTAAAATGAATGATGAAGTGCTGTAAGGATGGATTTAAGATTCAGGATTTCTGCCTGCCATTGAGGGTGTGGATATAAGGCTTGCCGTATTAAACGCCAACAGATTTGCATTTCTTCTCAAGGTCGGATGTGGAACATCCTCCCAGCTAAAAAAGCTATGAGGTAGTTCTACTACCGACTCCACCGACCCCGATAAGTTCATCGAATTAATTATAACATTCAATCTTCATAATCGAATGATCTCCGAGGATATAATTCCTCGCACTTGAATATAACCAATGCTCTGGTGCAGCAACAAATCCTTTTCTAACCGGATTATTGTGCATGTAATTTAATTTTTCTTGAAACATTTTTTCATTGGAAACCAAAATTGGATGCATACCTTCATTCCAAAACCTCTGTTCATTTCCTTTACCTTCCTCGATTGCTGCCCTATGGAAAATTTCTAATTCCTTCCATCGTTGACCTAAATGCAAATTGTCAAGTATTTTACAGGCTGTGTAATGTTTAAAATCACGCATGGTATCAACAAGTTTATCTTCCTTCGATCCAACACAGATAAGATGAAGATGATTTGGCATTATGACGTATCCAGCAATGATGAGCGATTTGTGCTGCTGACAGTGTTTTAAGCTTTCGATTATAATTTCGAAATAATCAGGTTCGGTAAAAATATATGTCCAATCAACAATGCTTGATGTTAGAAAATATAATTGGTCTTCTGTTCCAGATATAAATTTCCAGTGTGACATAATTTCCCTGTGTTGACTTTTTATTGAATGTAAATAATTTTTTCTAAAACCCAAAAACTGGGAAACTGTCCCGCCCAATCTGGGAAGCAGTCCCGCCAGCCAAGATGCCTGCCTGCCGCAGGCGGGTCGGGCTGGTGTCGGGCTGGTCTACTGCTGACCCTCGCCGCCGAACAGGTCGGAGGTGTGAACCCCCTCCCAGCTAAGGACTGCTGAAAGTTGACCTTCCTGACACCAAAGGTCGGATGTAGAACATCCTCCCAGCTAAGAAAGCTATGAGGCAGTCCCGTCAGCTAAGATGCCTGCCTGCCGCAGGCGGGTTGGGCTGGTCTACTGCTGACTTCTTAGTCGCCATGCTGGGAAGCAGTTCTACTGCTGACCTCCTATATTCATCAAATTCACTATTCACTTTTTTCCTCCCAAATAACGATTCCGTGCTCTACTTGATCATAGAATACCGGATCCGTATGTTTCATCTCGATAAATTGCAAATCTGTGCGGATTATAGCTTGTATCTTCCGTTCTGATTTATGATTCTTAACAAGTCTTTCTATTTCCTCTCTGTTATGACTGATAATAAACAAATCAATATCACTGTCGTTTACATCTCCACCATGTGAAGAGCTTCCAAATAGAATTATTGATTTAGAAACCTTCTTCAGCTTATCGAATAGAGCATTGAGTAATAAAATAACTTTCATCTGTTTCACAATGGGATTATGGAAATTGAGCGACCAATGATTTTGTTTGCCACGATTATTTTTTATTAATAACCCTGCACCAACCAATTCTTTTAACGCATAATTGGTTCCTGATTTGCTGATTCTCAATTTACGCTGAATCTCTTTCTCAAGAAATTCTTCCCTCGGATAATCCAATAATATATTTATGACTCGCTGTGCATTTGTATTTATTAGTATGTCTTTTATTTTATTCATTGATTGATCGTCCAATATTTTGAACTAATGTCCATTTATTTGGAATAGTACTTAACTATCCACACGAAATAATATAAAGAATTATTGTGAAAAATGCTTGGGTGTAATGGGACAGTAGATGAGTAATGGAGTGATGGAGTAGGGCGAACTTCAGTTCGCTTTGTCTCTACGATTTCACCCCGCTCGTTCCCAATCTCCCGATTGGGAATTTGCATGCCCAGTAGCGCTCGTTAGTCCCAAAGAGGTTTTTGTGAATCAGACATGGCAAAATATTTCTACTTTTGAGTTACTATCCAATAAAAATCTTTATTCATCAACCGCATCACCTTAAAAAATTTAATACGAACGGCTCTTGGCAGAAAAGAGAGTGTAACGTGTACAAGATTCTTCCAGTACATCTTCCAGTTACGTGAATCACTTTGAATTGATTTCCTCATCATCTCACGTGCTTTGGTAACATCACCATCGATCAGATAAAGAATCGTTAGCACGATGTAATTACCGGCAAGCGCTGATGGCAATGATTTGAATTCATCAAGATATTTTTCAAGTACAATCTCAGTACCTTTGATCTTATTCAAAGTATTGCCCGATATACTTTCCGTACGGACATAGTAATTGACTAAAACTTCGGGAACAAAATCAAATCTGCAAACTTTTGAAAGTCGCAGCCATAAATCCCAATCTTGCCGGGCGGGGAGTTTCTCATCAAAGCCACCGATGGCATGCAAAAGAGATGTCCTTATTAATGGCGTTGACATTGAGCCAATGCAATCGATGCTCAGTAACAATTGATGAAGGTTACCGCGCTGAGCAGGAATTTTATCCTGAATTATTTTACCATCCTTTTCTCTTATCCAGCGCCAGCCGGTGTATACCATTCCAACATCATTTGAAGATTTTCGGAATACTTCAATTTGTTTCTCCAATTTCTCCGGCAGCCATTCATCATCGCTATCAAGGAAGGCGATGTATTCACCCCTTGCAGCGTTGATGCCGGTATTGCGGGCAGCCGAGCCGCCCCGGTTTGCTTCGTGACGGATGGATCGAATACGATTATCCTTGAACCGAGCCAGTGCATAGTTGAGATTATCGGTTGAACCGTCATCGACAATGATGACCTCGAAATGTTGATAGGTTTGCAAGAGCACGCTCGTTATGGAACGACCGATGAGGTGAGCCGTGTTGTAAGCTGGGATGATGATGAAAATTAATTTTTCTGATGTTGTACGTTCCATAACAAGCCAAATGTAGGAATTGATTATCACTTTTACAAGTCGTGGGTGTTATCTGAATGTAGCCGCAATCCTTCGGACTGAGTCCTCAGGACAACGACTTCATGGTTGCGTGTGGAGGCGACTCCCGCAAGCATTAAGCTTGCGGCTACGACAGGCATCTTTTGTAGGTTGCGTATTTGGCAACCACGCAGACATTCCGCCAGCTTGCCCGCCGCCTTTTTTGGCGGGAGGCGGATAAAAAAGTCCGCGACTACATCAGGTTTGTTTCCACGCTGTAGCTACCTGACATACCGCTTAATAAAACGATTCCCAATATATACGAACAATGGACGGATGGTAGGAAACATCAATTCTGAAATATGCTTGATCTGATTATTCTTTATACCATTAAGTAATTGACGGTAAATTTTAAAACTGAATAAATCTCTTACCATTTCTGTGAACGAATATCTCTGCTCAACCAATCTCCAGCCAAGACCTTCATTTGTACAACGTTTCACGAGTTCACTAACGGTGTACGTGTGCCCGTGATAACACATCGCTTTCATTTCACGATGGATTTTATAACCACCCTTATCTATTTTATTTTGAAATAACTTATCTTCCATCATCTCTATCTTCTCAAGCCGGTTATTTTACTACAATGAGCGGGGAAATCCACAGCTACGGTTTTTGGGCAACGAGACAATAACCAAGCGGGAATTGTCGTTCAGTTGATTGGCAAAGATTTTTATAATATTTCGTCGACTGGAGCCAACGGCTGAATTTTAAGAATCTCCGGACGCCTGTTTCTTTTGTTACATATTTTTTATTGAACAAATCAAGGAGAATGTCTGGATAACCGCCGTAGGGCTGAAGATATACGACGTTGAGTTTATTTACATCACAGAATTTTTTCAGTGCATACTCGGTATAGCGATAATAATCGTGCGGTGCTTCATGGACCCAGTAGTAATATGGAACCATGATGAGAACTTTGCCACCGGGCTTAACAACACGGGCGACCTCATTCATAAAAAGCATAGGGTTGTAGATGTGCTCAAGGACATCCGCAGCGAGGACAGTATCGAATGAATTGCTTTCAAGCGGAAACGGATTGTTCAGATCTACGCACTGATCGACGTAGGGATTTTTGTGGAGTGAGTTTTCCCAATCGATGCAATAAACATCCGAGATTTTATCTCGATAGATTTCGTAATACGGTACATCACCGCAACCGCAATCGAGCAGATAGCCAGAACAATGTTCCTGTATAAGTTTCACATAATCGTTTATGTAGAGCTGGCATACATAACGGGAACCAACACCAACGTATGAAGGATTCGGAATGTATCCACCGGAGTTGGCATCTTTTTGAAATTTACTCGGTTTCCAAGACTCTTTATTGTACATAGAACGTTTGATTTATCAAGAAATTTCTGAAACAAAATTATTTATTATCGTAACAATCCGTTCCTGATCACTCTCAGTTAAATCATTATAGAATGGAAGACGCAACAGCCGCTTGCTTACATCTTCCGTCACGGGAAATTCTCCCTCTTTGTAACCGAATTTCTTCCCCATCGGAGACGTATGCAGTGGGAGATAATGGAACACTGCCATGATACCGTTATCTTTCAGTGTCTTCATCAGCCCATCTCGCATCTTCTGCGTTTGTAGAAGAATGTAAAACATGTGATAGTTTGGCTGACACCAAGAGGGTATGCGGGGAAGCCGGAGCAGCCCGCGCTCTTCGAGCGGTGATAATTTTTTAAGATAATACTTGTAGATTTTTCTGCGTACAGCTGTGATCTGTTCCATCGACTCTAACTGCGCGTAAAGGTAAGCCGCTAAGATATCTGAAGGTAGATACGACGATCCTATATCCACCCATGTATATTTATCCACCTGACCACGCCAGAACTTGCTTCGGTTGGTACCCTTCTCACGGACAATCTCGGCACGCTCGATGTACTGCTCGTCGTTAATGACAAGAGCACCACCTTCCCCGGAGATGAAATTCTTAGTCTCATGGAAGGAATAAGCGCCGAGCTGTCCAATTGTACCTAGATATTGATCCTTATATTTTGCATTCACACCCTGAGCTGCATCTTCGATTACAGGAATCTTATACTTCCTCCCAATATCCATAACTATATCCATATCACAGCTAACACCTGCATAATGAATTGGAACAATAGCTTTTGTCTTATTTGTGATTTTCGCTTCTATTAAATCAGGATTGATATTAAGTGTTTTTTGTTCGATATCCACAAAGATAGGTTTAGCTCCCCTAAGACAAAAGGCATTTGCCGTTGAGACAAACGTGAACGATGGCAGAATAACCTCGTCCCCGGATTGTATGTTACAAAGCAGAGCAGACATCTCAAGTCCCGAGGTACACGATGTTGTTAGGAGAACTTTCTTAGCACCGAACTTTTCTTCAATCAAAGCGTGGCATTTTTTTGTGAATAGCCCGTCGCCAGAGATTTGCCCGCCTTGTACCGCTTGTGCAATGTACTCTAATTCTTTACCTATGATTGATGGACGATTGAATGGAATTTTAATCATAAAAAATCACAAACTGAATTTTATTTATTAACTGGAATAAACTTAGCTTTTTCATATAATAAAAATTTCATTAGACGGTACTCTTCCTCCGAACGCGTCGGAACATATGACCGATCTGAAATTGAAAACAGAGTATGTTTCCTAGGAACGTAACTTGCAGCTTCGGTATCCTTAATGCGTACAAACGATACGTTATTTCCCATTTTCTCATACTCGCGTAAATAATTATTAAATATTTCCAACTTTTCTTGAATCGTAATATCTTCTTTGAATTGTGTTCCAATTCTATCTGTTAAATCTTTTGCGGGTACACCTCCATAAATATGATTCGCCTTCATATCCTGCGATACAACACCCCCGACCATTAACATCGCTTTTTCTTCAGCAGTAATTGGACACACAATACAATGACCTACAAACCAAACATCATCTTTAATAATAAGGTTCTTCGTATTATGCCATTTGCATCCAGCTGTCATGTCGCCGAATTTCATGTGTGACCAAAGTTGTGAATGTGCACCAACACCGACATTATTTCCGATTGTTGTACCACCAATTCCATCGATTATACAAAATTGTCCAAACCAGCAATTATGTCCTATTTTTATATTCTCATATCCATGAATTGTTGTAGAGTGATGAATGGTTGTGTACTCACCGATGGAGAGTTCCGGAGTATCAATATAAATATTGTTCCCCAGAAAAGTACCGTAGCCGATATCGACCTTTTTGGTATTTTTCCCAATAGTAACATTCTCACCAATTAATACACGAGGATGAATTGTTATCTCGGCCACTGGATTTAAAATATTCATTTTATGATTTTGTAGAGGGACATATCTATTTCCTCTTAACAGTTGTTTTAGATTCATTCAATAATTTCCCTTATTTCGTACTGGGGTTTTGCATTAATATTTATATGAATTCGTCCCAGGTATTCTCCTATTAAACCTACGGTAATCAATTGCATCCCGGAAAAAATTGTCACAGCGACAATCAGAGCAGTAAATCCTTCCACTGGGATACCTAAAAAAATCTTTTTAAAAAGAAAGTATACGGCTAATATGAAACCAATAATCGCAAAACTGAATCCAAACCAGGTCGCAAACTGGAGTGGTAATATAGAAAAATTCGTAATCATATTCATAGCAAGAGTAAGTAGCTTGGAAAAACCGTATCCCGATTTACCGGAAATTCTAGCGTTATGCATTACGGGAATTGTCCCGATATTAATTGTATTCCAGGCGAGCAATCCATCAAGAAAAACATAACTCCTATCATGCTTTATTACACATTCAACTAATTTTTTCCTGATGATCCTAAATGCTGTTATATTTGAATGCATCTTGAAAACTTTCTTGTAGATAAATTGAATAATGCCAGAACCAAGATTGCGAATACCTCCATGGTGCTTTGTGATATATTCTCCATATACCAAATCATATCCTTCATCTATTTTTCTAATGAGTTTCGGGATTTCTTCGGGTGGGTTCTGAAGATCATCATCCATAGTGATGACATACTCACCCTGAGCATAGTGGAATCCGCACATGATGGCATTATGCTGACCGAAGTTGCGCATAAGCTGAATTATTTTTACCCTCGTGTCTTGCTTGTGCAATTCTTCAAGGACCTTCCATGAATTATCCCGACTCGCATCATCAACAAAGATGATTTCGGATTCTTCTTTTACATTAAGAAGAATTGGCTGTAACCGATTGTACAATTCTGAAAGAGTCGATTCACTATTATAAACGGGAATAACTACTGATAACATATTATACACTCACATTTTATGATTATACAATGTGTCTGCCATGATTGTAGAAAGCGAATCACGTATTTGATAAATATCGATATTGGGTCCACTACCCTTAAAAGATTTTTTAAGTTCTTGTTTTCTTAAAAATGCGTAATATTTTTGCGCGTCATAAGTTATACGAGATAACTGTTGCATAGTATTAGTTTTATAATATCTAGAATAAATATAACTTGATATTACCACATAATCACCCGGTTTGATTTTTTGTACCCTCTCTAAAATATTAACGGTGAACGGATTTGCAGCATGATTGCCAATTAATCTCACATTCAAAATCTTGTACTTCGTTTTCGATTGTGAACAATAGTATTCGAAAGCATCATCTAATATTTTATTTTGATTTTGTTTTAGATAAAAACCCAGGGGAATTATCCTATTAGTAATTGTATCATTAGAAAAAACCTTCGGTAAATAGTGTGGGATTTGACCCTCTAACCATATTTTATCATTTGTAGAAAAATTCTGCTGAATCCAATTGTTCGCTTCAACACGAGTATCTTTTTCATTTTTTGGCCAATGTTTGTAATATAGTAAAACATTTCCATATAAACTTAAAGAATAGTAAATAATAAAGAAAATAAATATCCCAAAAGTGGTGAATGCAATCAATTTATACTTAACATTTTTACTTCCTGAATATCTATCAAATTTTACACTGAGTTTATTAAGAATATCTTTCCTTGTCAATAAAACAATTGTAAAAAATATGAAGAAGGGATATATTGGCCTGAGCCAGTAATGATCAATCGTTAGACTTGTTGTGAAAGATGCGACATAAAGAATGCAGTATAGAAAAGGCAGAATAAGTTTTCTATCATAAATAATCGAATAAACAAATGAAAAAAACATACCAATAATTGAAAATACACCCACCTGATTAACAATTATATTTATAAGAGCATTAAGTCGGCTTACGAGATCAAAAAAATGTACTTTACCTACATGTATAAATTCTCCTGATGCTCTATTAGTTAACTGATCAATGATCGGACGATAAGAATTAAAATCTAAAAAAGCAAACGGCATGAAGATGAAAGTGAAAGTTGGAAGTAAAGCAATAATATATATAAGGTACTTTTTTGGATAAATCTTCGATCTTACATCAATCAATGTTTGTAAAAATAATATCGGATAAAATACTATTGCCGGTATCTTTGAAGCAAATGCCGCAGCACAAAAAATAATCGATAGAACAAAATTGGCTGGTTTTTTTTCTGCATATGTACTAAAATAAATAGTTAGACTCAAGAAAAGAAAAACGAAAGTATCAACTCGAATATTGTTCGACGCATAAATAGCATCAGGGATAAAATTAGCAACCAAGAAAAAAAATATTGCTCCGATTTTTGAGCGATAAGACTTATAAATGATTATCGAAAGTACGAAACACCCTATAGTATAGATTAAACTACATACAATCCTTGCACTAATAAAAAAGACACCATTATCATCGAACAGCAGAGAAACAAACTCGACCTTCGAAGAAACAATATTAAAAATAGAATAAATACCATATATAATAAAATAGACGGTAGAAAGTAGATACATCGGTAATGTATGGTACCCAAACCATCGAGGATTAAAATCATACCCTAAGAATCCTACAGCAAATTTAACAGTGTATTCTTCATCTATATCAAAAACAGAATAATTGAAAATAGAATCCGCCTTAATTAAAGAAAAAAGGATAATGATAAAGAAGAAGACAATGACCCAAAAATATTTTCTCTCAACAATCCGCATTATTTTACTATTTTTTCACTCTAAAAATTCCTAACATTTCCGTTGGGCGAAGTTTCTCTTTTTCTATTTGATCATCATCTTCGCTTATTAGGTGATTTAATATTTGTTGACTTTGTTCAATATTAGCAGATAAATTTTCACCTATAATTGGATGAGTTGCGATAAAACGAATAAATGCATTATGAAGATATAGAAACTCACTTCTAAAAATTTTCAATAGTTGACCGAGGATCTCCTCTTGACGTATACCCTCCATACCAGGATTTGCATATAGCTTAATTAATTCAACGATTCGACCATCTTTATCTTTACGATAACTTTCTGGAATATCTAATATAATCTTATTAATAAACTCCAAATTCTCATCCCACAATATCACTCTATTTTTTCCGATTATATCGGCAACGAAAAATTGACCTTTGTCTTTCAACGCATCATATACTTGATGAAATAAGTGTTCCAAATTAATAACATGATGTAAAGAAGCTTGAGCATAAACAATATCAAAATAATTTTTGGGGAGATTAATATAGTTAAGATCTACTTTATTAAACTTTATATTTAATTTACTTTTATCAGCTATTTCTGCTGCCTTTTTTAAGATATCTTCATTTAAGTCTAGCCCTATGATTTCATAATTCGATTGTAATTTTTTTGCAAGTGCAATTTCATATCCCCCGTGCCCACAACCAAGACTAAGGATCTTGGGGGAATTCAATCTATTAGCATTTCTCTCTAACTGATACCAATATTTATTCCCAAGCAGCTCTTTGACCCTAGCATCTACATGCCTCCAGTAATAATGCCATGCTTCCTGATCATGTATTCCACCTAATTTCAATTCTTTTGTGATTGGGACTTTTTTATATTCTGTTATTTCTTCTCCAACCATTTTATTGTATTCTAAGTTCTTAGTTTTATCATTTTCAATATCCCGTGTTTGCCAATTCATTTTATTTAAATTAACTGAATCTTTCATAACATTAAAAGCATCTACACGACTTATATTTACTTTAATAGGTTGAATTCTGAAAAATATTTTAAGAATTCTATACTTCATTATCCCTTCAATTTGTCCCATGATAAAACTTAATCTATCGATATGATGAATGAGTATATTTTCATTTACTTCACTATGATTCCATTTCGAAATAATTATTCTAATCACTTTTAAAAAGTTTTTAATAAAGCCCTTTAACTCGGTTGATAGTCGTTGTTTAATGAATTTGTTTGAATATCGCTCATTTGGATATTCTTTATTTATACCGAACATAGTGGCATGTATGATGCTCGCTAGACCATTTCGCCTTCTCTGGAAAGTAAAATCTTTTAAATTTGTTCTATGTTTATGAAAAATGATCGCTTTTTCAGTAAAACCCATCGAGAAATGTGTTTTCGATTGCATCCTCCAAGACATTTCCATATCACTGCCCGTTATAAATTTATCCTCAAACAAACCAGCCTCTTCAAAAATGATTCGTCTGTAAGCTGCATTTGCAGTAGCGGCAAATGGAAGAAAATGTGTTTTTTTTGAATGTGTGACTAAACTATTCTCATCAATATATTTTTCCACTTGGGTTGTTGGTTCATAGGCAAGGATAGGACCACCGATACCTCCAATGTTAGGTTCGGAGAAACACTTTACTAATTCTGCAATCCAGTTATTATCAGTAATACAATCAGAATCAGTGAAACAAAGTATTTCTCCCTTTGAATTTTTAATGCCCTGGTTCCTTGCTGCGTATGATGTTTGCTTTTTCTTTTCGAAATAAAGGGAAACAGGGTATTTTTTAATAATATCAACAGAATCATCAGTCGAGTTATTATCTACCATAATAATTTCATAATTACTTTTCGGATAATTCTGATTTAAAAGTGCTTGTATACATAGGTCAAGAGTGCAAGATGAATTGAAGACTGGAACGATAATCGAAACAAATGGTAAACCGTCCTCCATTGATAATACATGATCTTGTCTTTTTTCTGTGACATTTATTTGTTCTTCTCTGAGCTGGCGTGTGTTTATTGCTTTCCCAATCGATAAAAGAAGTTTTTCTTCTACTATTTCAGGTGTGTAGTGAGTACGAATATAGTCATAAGCATTTTTCGATAATGCATTCTGTAATTCAACGTCTTTGAGAAGTTGGATTGTTTTATTTGCAAAATCAATTGGTGCATCAGCAACCAATAAATGCACTCCATCAGTAACATCCATTCCCTGAATACCAACTGATGTTGTTACTATTGGAAGACCGGACATCATCGCTTCACCAACTTTTCCTTTCAATCCCGCACCATAACGCAAGGGAACTATTGAAACGTGTGCTTTTTGCAAGTACGGTTCCGTTTCAGGAACCCAACCAACAACTTGCACAGATTCGCTTGCTAGTGCTTTCACTTTTTCTGTTGGTGAATTACCCACAATGATAAGTTTTGCCTCAGATATTTCCTTTCTTATATGGGGAAATATTTTCTCGTGAAAAAATAAGACAGCGTCTTCGTTAGGTTGGTGCCAGAAACCCCCGATGAACAGCAATGTATTGCGTTCTATGTTGTTATTGTTTCTATTTATGGGTTTTAGCTTATGGATATTTGGTATAACGTTAACACACAGCTGCGGATTCTCTTTCAGCAATATTTGTCTATCATGATCCGTCACAGTCCAAATAACATCCGAATCCCCGTACACCTTTAATTCCTTACTTTTCGTCTCCAAAGCTTTACGTAGTAAATCTTCGCTCTTAAGCACCTCTGCCATCTGAAGCTCACGTGCAAAATGAACATCTACAGTATCAATAATCACAGGAAGGTCAGGACGAATCTTCTTAACGAATGCCAAGTTGCGGAGAGCTGTATCAAAAAACTCGAATATTATTACATCAAAATCGTTTTGCAGAACATTTTCGAGTTTGAAATTTTTAAACAAGACGGTGACACCAAGTTTTTGTAAAGCTTGAACATATCGGTAATCGGCATGGGCATCGTCCTCGAAGTACCGTTCCGTAACAAAAGTAACATCAAAGTGTTTTCGCATCAGCTCGATAGCAGTAATGAATCGCAAGTGTCCTGAACCGCGGTCGTACCAAGGAAGACTTCGAGAGATAATACATATGTGCTTGCGGTTACTCATAATCGATCAAAGATATTTTTAAGTCGCTCTTCCATTACATCCCAACTATATTCAGCGATGCACTTAGCACGTGCTTTTTCACCAAGTTCATGTATTTCATTAGGATGAGAGAACACCCACTCAATTTCATATGCAAGAGATTCGATGTCTCCCGGCTCGACAACGATACCGCATCCGTCAAGAATATTCGGGAGATCGGAGACGTTTGTTGCGATAATAGGTTTCGCCATTGCCATAGCATCAAAAACTTTCGCCGGGATCTGCCCCGACGATTGTTCATGCCGCCTCTGGGGGATGACAACGAGATCAGCAATACTCAGGTATCGTGGAACCTCAGTGAAGGGTATCTGATCCAAGAGGATGACTCTATCGCCTCCCAACTCCCGTAATTTCTGTTCATAACTTAGATCGGAATCCTTGCCAACTATAATAAAACGTATATCTGACCTTCTGATAAATGCGAGCGCACGAATTACATCCTCCAGACCCTTATGAGGTCTTGGAGTACCCAGGAACATGATAATTTTCTTTTCCTCGATTCCTAAATTGCAGCGGAGATCATAACCATCGTGTTTAGAAGGATCTAGATAATCAGTGTCCCTTCCATGGGGAATTATAATCCCACCATATCGTTCCTGTAACTGAGTAGAAACTGTTGTGATTTCATTTGCAAACCATTTAAACCTCTGAATCCATTTTGTGTGATGATAACCTGTTGGATCTCGAAATGAATAAGCTCTTCTTTTCTTCCACTCTTCAGGTACATACCACGATGTTTCGAGATCATCTATATCAAGAACAAGCGGCTTCCATGAGAATAATTTCTTGAGAAACCCAATCCCATAACTTGAGAAGCGAAGTTTAGATGCGTAAATTACATCGCCCGAAATATGTTTAAGAAGGTCCCTTACCGACCCAAAATAATCGGGGAATTTCCCACCCTTGACCGTGTAATATTTAAACTCACCGGTATCGCAAGGTTTCCAAATTGTGGAACCGAACGAGGGGAATTGCGTCCCGAGGATCTCGACATCGTAGCGTCGCTGTAAGACTTTCCCAAGAAGATATGCCCGCCCAAGGCAATTATGACCCATATCGAAACTTAGTATCGAAATTTTCATTCTTTACCTCAACTCACAACCTATAATTTCTTCTTTCGCATCAGTATAGGACGAAGAGTAGCCGCATAGATCCGATAGGGGATACTTCGGGTGATGTTGTCAAGCCAAGTCTGGAGAACTTTTATATCCTGGTTCTTATTCTGAATTTTGGTGTTAAGATTATGAATCTTCTCAACTCGTTGATGAATCTGGTCATCTTTTTCCATTATCGCATTATCACGCTCACTGATTTGTTCGTCTCTTTGCCGAATCAACTCGCTCTTCAAGCGTAGCTCATCTTCCCGTTCTTGAATCAACCTATCCTTTTGTTTGATTAGATCATCGCGTTCTTTTACCACAGACTGTAACTTTACAATTTCATCTTTCCGCCAACTCACTTCAGATTCGGAAGCCGATAAACGTTCCGTGAGGTGCTGCAAGGAACCTTCGCGTTCAATGAGGGTTTGTTGTAGTTTATCGATGGTACTGTTCCTCTCTTTTAATTGTTCGTTCCGCTCTGCGAGAACTGCTTTCTCACGCGAGAGTGCATCGCTTGTGTTCTTCTGCTCACCCTCGACCCGTTTTAACCGCTCAGAAAATTCACGCAATTGTTTCTCGCGCTCTGTCATCTCAGTCTGCAAACGAGTAATCTCAAGTTCCTTCTGCTGCAAGAGAGCATTCTTCTGATTCACATCACCTAACGTTTTGAGCAGATCGCCTAAAGGACAGAGCTTTTCATCAAATTTCTTCGTTTGTTCTTCACGCTGACCGATGATTTGGGCAACGGTGTCGGCGATACGCCGCTGGAGATGAGCACGCTGCTCCAAGGAAATAGATGAGACGAGAGATTTCTTCGCAAGAAGGTTTGTGAACAGTTTCTCCAATTGATCGATTTCCCTGGGATGGTTATAAACATCTTCAATCATTTTTCTACCGCGGCGTCCCATATCTGTGCGAAGCTTGGCATCCTTAGCCAGCCGCTTCAGCCGGTCCGCAATCGCATGTGCATCCTTTTCGGGAACAAGGAACCCCGAATCTCCATCGGTAACAAGCTCGGGAATACCGGTATGATACGTAGAAACAACGGGTAAGCCAGTTGCCATTGCCTCCATAAGCGAAACGGGAACACCTTCACTATCACCGTTAGCTGCAGTCACCGACGGCAAGAGATATATATCCGCTTTATTCATTTCTTTGATAACAGCGGTCTGTGGCTGATCTCCTAACAAAATAACTTTTTCTGTCAGATTGTGTTTTGCTATAAGATCCACGATCTCATCCCTTAGGGCACCGTCGCCGATAATCCTCAATTCGGCATTATCTTGTTCCTTCGCGAACTCCGCAAAACCTTCGATGGCGAACGGAATTCCTTTCTTCTCGACGAATCTGCCGATGAGCAATATTCTCAATCGATCTTTGGTGTGCCTCGCTATGTACTTAAACCGATCAGTTTTAATTCCGTAACGGATGATCTCCATCTTCCCGACAAGATCATCGCCGAGCATTTTAAGGAGATACTTTTTATTGTAATCGGAAACAGTAATGATTTTCGTAGCTAAATTACAACGCTCGCGGAGATTTGTTGCATCGGGATTAATGAATATGTCGTATGCATGAGCAGTAAATACGTAGGGAATATTAAATACGCGCGAAAGTTTTAACGCGGTGTTCGTCGGTTCAGCAGCAAAGTGTGAGTGGATAATATCGGTAAATATTAGTGAGGAAATAAGCTTTTCTGATAGCACGAACCCAAGGTACGATGAATTCCTGGTGATAAAGTTTGTTTTTGTGATTAGATCATATTTCCCTACCTCATCATGAACTTTTTGTTCACCGGATCGCGTAAGTGAAATAATATCGACCTCATGCCCTCTCTCAATAAGAGCAACGATCTGGCTCAGAACAAAAGTCTCAGATAATTTCGGAAAAACACCAACGATATATGTAATTTTCATATAATCCTTTTATTCTCAGAATAGAAAGTATGAAGAATACAACTCACTCTTTATTCCCTCCCACTTTCTTAGCAATCATCAACTTCAAATCAAAACCACCCGGAATGTTCATAAAGTTGAGCACGCTATCGAAAAGTAGAAATATCGGTATAACTGCAGGTTTAATTTTTATTGAAGACGATTTTAGTTTATTATTCAGGAAGCGGTGTATCGGACATACCTCAAGAATATCAACTCCATGCTCTTTCATCATCTTGTAACGTTCCAAGCTCCTGAACTTAACGTGCGGTGCAGGTGCATAGTCGGTTTTCCCAAAATAATCTGTGATAAATAAATAACCACCCATCTTCAACATCTTACACAAATGCATCAATGTTGTTTGGAACTTCTCATCGTCTGTAATATGAATGATAGTATTGAAGGAATGAATAACATCGAACATTTTCTTTAAACGTCCATCAGCGCTTGAAATATCCGCCCGAATGAATTCGGCACTCGGGATAGATTTTTTCAACCGATCGATGACAACCGGAGCGATGTCTAAGCCCGTTACTTTTGCCGACCGGTCAAGATAGAACTTCGTAAAATATCCGATACCGCATCCAACATCTAAAACTTTCTTTCCCTCAAGAATAATTTTGTATTTTTTTAGAACCTTCTTCAGAACAGTAAGTCGCTGGTGGTAAAGGTACTCGTTGTATCGCTCGTCGAATGAGATATTACCGACACCGCTCAAGTTAAAATTATCAGTAAGTCGTTTTTCCCAAAATTCCTTTAGATTGTATCCATTCGATTTTTTAACAACAGGTTTTTCAATCACTGCTTCAACTTTAACCTGTGATAACGACTGTGGAGGTGAGTCCCCATCGGAGGATTTCTCGAATACGGATACTGCACTTCTTGTCTTTGCATTGTAAGGTACAACTGTGTCTATAGCAGGTAATACTCTTTTGTTGTAAAACTCTACCATTTCCGTTGGTTCACCATCACCAACAATTTCCCCTTGGTGTATAACTATTACCCTATTGCAAAATTCCTTTATAGAAGTTGTATCATGAGAAACAAATACTATTGTTCTGCCCTCTTTTTGTAATGCTCTAAAAACATTTCGGCATTTTTCGGCAAACACTTTATCGCCAACTGCAAGTACTTCATCGACTAAAATTACTGGTGCAACAGATTGGATTGCAATCGAAAAAGCAAGCCGCACCCGCATACCAGAAGAAAGTGTATCCAATTTTGCATCTGCAAATCGTTCAAGTTCTGCAAATGCCAATATCTCATCAACCTTCACCGACATTTGTTTTCGTGAATAACCAAGCAGCGCACCATAAACATAAATATTATCTCGGCATGAAAAACTGTTATCGAAACCCAAACCAAGCTCCAACAGTGGTGAAATTTCTTCGTTGACGATTACCTTACCACCTGTCGGTCGATACACACCGGCTATGATGCGGAGTAGCGTGGACTTCCCCGAGCCATTTCTGCCGATTATACCAAGGAACTCGCCCGATTTAACATGAATATTTATATTTTTCAATGCGTATAAATCTTCGTATGAATAACCTGCCTTTGTAAACGAAAGCAATTTGTGGTACAACGTTTTAGTACGTTCATGCGGGATCCGGAAGACTTTAGAAACATTTTCAAGAATAATCATGAAACGTACTCCGGTATTCTATGTTCGTACCGCTGGAAAAGCCACAGTCCAAAAATAAAAATACCAATACATAGCAATGAAGTCGAGAGGAAAAACGGCAGCGAAGGGACATCGCCATAGACTAAATAAGCACGAAGTAGAACGAGAATTCGTCCTATGGGATTAAGCAGCGCAACGTTTGCCAGTGGTTCTGGTACATACTTTGGATCATACATGATAGGTGTGAGCCAGAAACCGAGTGTGAGCAGGACTCCCCAAATCTCTGTAATGTCGCGGAAGTGAACAAAAAGGATAGAAAGAATCAAACCAATACCGGTACCAAAAAGGATTAATAAAACAAATGGAACTACAGTAAATATCTGATAAAAAGATACATGGTCAAAAATCATTACTACTACCCAGATTAGTGCCACATTAATAGTAAATGAAAAGACAGCAGTTAAACTAGAAGAAAATACTAAAAGATACCTTGGGAAATAGATTGTTTTTGTTAATCTTGAGCGGCTTCGAACTGCATTTATTGCACTTGAAGTTATATCCGAAAAAAAATTATAGAAGAATACACCTGTCAGTAAATAGAGTGTGAACTTGTGAAGTTTACTGACGAAGAGATATGAAAATACAAAATGGTAGACACCGAACCTGAGAAGCGGATTAAGCATCGACCAGAAATAGCCGAGTGTCGAGTCGTGATATTTTTTACGGAAATCTACAATGGCAAGCTCTTTCACTATGTTGTAATATTGCCGCCATTTGGTGAACTTACGAACAGCAGGAGCGTTATCGGCTGTTATATTTGCAGTCGTGGTTTGTATGTCTGTCATTATGTTTTGACTATCTAAGTTTTACAATTCCAAAATGTAGAACGAAATTTATTTCGTTCTTGATAAATATTTAACGAACTGAAGTTCGTTCTACAAAGCGTAAAATACTATAAATTGGCTCTATAATTTACTAACTTTTTTGATGGAGTTCAAGCATTAATTTTAATATCTGGATTTAGATAAGACCATGATTTTATCTATTTGTGCAATTAGGATACTCCGCGACCCCGTTTTTTTTATTTTCAACGCAGAGACTCAGAGTTCAGAGAGCAAACACTGTGTTTCATTCAAAGATTGGTTATGTTCATAGAAGTCTTTTGTCACTCAATATCTCTGAACTTCAGTTCGGGGAAATACAAAAGACTTAACCGCGAGGGATTTAACCTCATAATTTGTGGGCTGAAGCCCCGCTATTGTTTGGATTCTACTAAACCCCACGATACCCGCCTGCCGGACGGGCAGGAATCGTGGGGCTATTAATGTGTATCTTGGTACCCATGCGTAATATCAGTTATTAACATATCTGATAATAAATAGTTGGAGATGATTTTATTATGAACGCAATCGTTTAGCATCTTAGGGATGATTTACGGCAAAATGTTTTACGATGGCTGTATAAAACTCTTCCAAATCGGTAATATGATATTGAAGAATAGATTTGAGCATTTCAACGTCAAGTTCCTGGTACTCATGAACGGCAATGTTTCTGAAGCCAACCATCTTCACCATTTTATTCGTTAGCTCACGAGAAATGATATTCGCTTTTTCGAGGATGATGAAATCTTCTTTAAGAGAATCCGGCATACCAAATCCTTCCGATGCAACGATATGTGATGCCAAATCCAAAGTCGATTGTATTGCGCGTTGGAGGTTTAAAGTAAAAATATCCTGCACGTCAATATCTTCTAAACTTTTCGGGTCAAAGCGGGTTACATCTTTAATCCGCTTAAGACATTTCTGAATGCTTTTAATTTTCGAAATGATAAGATCGTTATCAACCATGCAGCCCTCCTCTTAGAATTTGCGATTCGATTGGCTTGCGAATACGTTTCAAATCATCATATTCATTAATCGTCCGTGTGAAGAACATGTTTGTAGTGCGGGGGTCGCGATCAATCAACTTTTTCCCCTTTTTTAAGACTTGCATTTTCAAAATAACATTAGCTTTATTCAAGCAAACGATATCGGCTTCGTTCACTAAAAAATCAGTGAGATCTTGCTGCATTTGAACGAGCTGCAAACCATCTGGCACAGTATCGGCTATAAATAAGACTGCCACATCGATGTCGCTGTCAGATCGCTCATGCTCAGTTCCTGCTGAACCAAACAGGTAAACTGCGACTGCTGCGTCTATGTTTTTAAAAAATTGTATAATTTTCTGCTCAAGCATAAATGGGAAAAGGATGTGTACTTAATTTACCAACTTTTTTGATGGAGTTCAAGCATTAATTTTAATATTTTGTCACAAGCAGTTGGTGATGCTTTATGATGATAACAATTTGACCCCTTCCCCTAATGGATTATTTAAACAGGAGGTTGGGGGTGGATAAAGAAGTCTGCGGCTACGGCGGAGTTCTTTTTTAGCCGCGATCCTTCGGACTGAGTCCTCAGGACAACGCCTTTATGGTTGCGTGTGGAGGCGACTCCCGCAGGCGTGAAGCCTGCGGCTACGACAGGTATCTTTTGTAGGTTGCGTATTTGGCAACAACGCAAGCATTCCGCCAGCTTGCCCGCCGCCTTTTTTGGCGGGAGGTCGATGATTCGACTCGTCGAGCGGATAAATAAGCTTGCGGCTACGGCGGGTTGGCTTTGATTTTTTTAATTGAATGTAATATATTAAAACCATGGGAAAGATAATACGGGAAAAACATCATCGATTGACACCTGAGTGTTATACGGGGCACCAAATCGTTGTATTTACACTGTGCGTTCAAGAAAGAAAATCGGTTTTCACGAATAACAACATCGTGGAATATTTCAGAAATACATTATTAGAAGAAGCGCACAGGCAACAATGCGATATTCACATGTATCTTTTCATGCCGGATCATTTACATCTGATCATCGAAGGAAAATCTGATGATGCAAACATTTTAAAAATGGTTAACGGATTCAAACAACGAACCGGTTATTGGTTGTATCAACATCGACATGAATTTCATTGGCAGAAGGATTATTACGACCATATCATACGAAACAGCGAAGACCTTCGGAAACAAATCGAATACATTTTACAAAACCCTGTCCGGAAAGGAATCGTGGTAGATTGGAAACAATTCCCACACAAAGGTTCCACTGTTTACAATTTCGACGAATGGTCGTAGCGCAACTTTTATAGTTGCGTTGTGGGCAGCACCCGCAGGCGTGAAGCCTGCGGCTACGACGGGGTTCTTTTGTAGCCGCGATCCTTCGGACTGAATCCTCAGGACATCGCCTTTATAGTTGCGTTGTGGACAGCACCCGCAGGCGTGAAGCCTGCGGCTACGACGGGGTTCTTTTGTAGCCGCGATCCTTCGGACTGAATCCTCAGGACATCGCCTTTATAGTTGCGTTGTGGACAGCACCCGCAGGCGTGAAGCTTGCGGCTACGACAGGTATCTTTTGTAGGTTGCGTATTTGGCAACCACGCAAGCATTCCGCCAGCTTGCCCGCCGCCTTTTTTGGCGGGAGGTCGATGATTCGACTCGTCGAGCGGATAAATAAGCTTGCGGCTACATCGGATTCGATAAAAGATTTTGATAAATTTGTTCGTATTTACTTGAATAGGCAGTCCATGATAATTGATTTAGCACATCGAGTAAACGCTGCGATTGTTGGCTGCTTAATATTTTTTTATTTAATTCCAATGCGTCAGTAATCTTGTCCGAGAAAGAAATCGGATTGCGCGGCTCGGCGACAAATACGTTTTCAATTCTATCGAGAACTTCCAGCGCACCAACGGTTGAGCTGACAACCACAGGCACACCGCTCGCGAGCGCTTCAAGCACCACCAGTCCGAATGGCTCATGATCTGACGGGCAGACAAAAACATCTAAGCTTCCCATTACATCAGGAATATCGTCTCTGTGTCCCCATACCGTTAAGCGACCTTGCAGTTTTAAATCTTCAATACGTTTGATCACTTTTTTACGGTAACTAGCAATACTTGGAATAATATTCTCGGTCATTGCACCGCCAACGATAAGAAAAAATAAATCGTTTCTTGTTTTGATCAGCTGGTTTGCAGTATTCAGAAACGTCTCATGTCCTTTCCAGACCTCGTATCTTCCGATAAAGCCAATAATCTTTTTATTCAGAGGTAATCCAAGTTTTTCGCGCAGCCGCTGTTTCTCCTCAACTATTCTTCCATGAAATTTAGAAGTATCGACACCCCAATAAATAAGCTTGACCTTTTTTTTCAATCCGAAGGTTTTTTCCGTCAAATCATTCATCACCATCGAAGATAACGTTACAATATACTTTACACTAAACATAGAAAGCAAAGTGAGAAGAAAGGCACGCAGTTTCTCATAAAAAAAGATAACGCTAAATACGATGGGTGTGCGATTTAAAAGCATAGAAGGAAAAAGCAGAAGAAGGGATAGAACATCGCTGCACTGGACAATTTCGATTCGCTGTTTTTTTATGTAGCTTTTTATTTCCCATGAAGCTTTGAAATTACTCCAAAATATTCTTGGAATAATACATTGTTGCAGCATTGCAACAACGAACGGTACAATCGTTGTTTGGATTCCTATTTTTTCCAACTTCTCTACCAACGGACCATGCTTATTGAACATAACGATAGGTTGAAAAAGTGATTTATCTATATTTTTCAATAAATGAAATAAACCAATCTCACCACCTCCGATTTCGGAATACAAACTGATGAACATAATCTTCTGTTTTACTTCATAGTCTGCCATCATCACGGCTGCGTTTCTGAATTGTTTTTTCTACGAAGGTCTGAAACCCCCACGACCCTTGCATGAATAAAGCCAAACCAGATAAAAAACTGAGCAATAAATGCGAGAATTATTAACCGAAATCTGCGAAACAGCCCCTTACCTTTCCCAACAGCCGAGATCATCGTTATAATGTTCCAGATAGGATTTGTTTTTAGACCGAGCAGTTTTTCCTTGTTGGCAACGTTATAAAGAAGATGGGACCCGCGCCCAAGGCGATAATAATAGAAGAGGAATGGTCGTAACGTAAATTGGTGGCGGTGCTCGACCACAATATCTTTCTCGAAGGCAAGTCGCTCTCCAGAAGCAAGTAGTCGACCGATCAGCTCACGATCTTCCGAACCGAAATAGAATCGTTCATCGAATCCACCGTACTGTTTAAAAACCTTAGGATCACAGGCAAACGTAGATGTGAGAACAAATCGAGGATGTAACGGATCGCAATTCATCCGCTTGATCAAAAACTGATTCATCTCATGATGGACGGATGAGTAGTCACTATCGGTTAACGCATTTGAGACATTACCGAAAACGAGAGAAGCACGATGCCGTTGGAGTGCTGTTTCAAGATCCCGCAGCCAAGTTGGGTAAACGCTGCAGTCGTCATCAAGAAAAGCGAGGATATTCCCCATTGCAGCTTCGGCGCCGCGGTTGCGTGCCGCAGCAATGCCCAGGTCAGAAAGCTCAACTACACGGATGCCATGCTCACGGACTGCTTGGGCGAGGTATTCGGCTGTACCATCTTTACTTCCATCGTTTACCACGATGATTTCAAAATCTTTATAATCTTGATAATAAAGACCCTCTAACGCAATTTTCAATCGTTCAAGTCGATTATATGTCGGCACTATCACCGAAAATGTCATAACTAATAAACAAGGGGATTTTTTGAAAAAAACTTTTCCAAAATTACACATTATTCATCTTATAAACAAGATATTGCATTAAAATAAAATTATGTATTATATTGAAAGCTAATATGCTAAATACTTACAAAATTATCATAGGATTTTGTCTTCTCATTGTTGGATTGCACATCTGGGGAACTATCGATCCATCTCATTACAATTGGGGGGTACATTTCTTTGCATTCTACGATTCATCGATTGCAATCTTGACATTGGTTATTGTTCTAATTCTTTTTATCCCTCAAGTACAGGTTGCCAGCATACATTACTTGGGGAAATTACTTAGAATCTTTTCAAGACTACCGTTAGCTGTTAATTTTCTTATTACCGTTGGAATATTCTTGATATTGATATATCTTTTCCCTGTTAAATTTCATTTATTAGGTGACGGGGCAGTTTTATTACGCTCAGTACCACTAGGGATCATGGGTGACGAGATTACACTGAGTTTTAAAAATCAGCCGCTTATGTTTTGGATTTACCGGTGGGCTATGTCGATCGTTCCATTCGAAAATACTCCAAATTCTTATACAGTTTATTACTCGATAGATATCCTTGCATCAATCGGATTTTTTCTACTCGTGTTTTGGAGTGTTCGAAATTTACAAATACCACTGCCTGAAAAATTTCTATTAGGATGTCTGTTACTCTTCGGGGCAACATCGCAATTTTTCTTCGGTTATGTCGAAAATTACATTCTTCAATACATCACAACAACAGCTTATTTTATTTCCGGATGGCTATGTTTAGAAAAACGTGTTTCGATAGTAGTGCCAATTTTATTCTTTTTGTTAATGACAATGCTGCATCTTGGAGACTTAGTATTTATACCAACTTTGATTATTCTTATCATCTTCAAGTGGAAACGGAACAAGCTTCAATTAATTATTTTGTTGGGTGCAGTTGGGATACTTGGGATTGCAGTATTATTTTTGGTCGGTTTTAATTTAGTCGACCTGACAAGACATCTGAAGTCGGGGAGTGTAGATTTTCTAAAACCATTCAAAGGTGGGTTTGGGGTTTTTCCGTACCCAATGTTTTCTTTTGTTCACCTCCTCGATTGGCTTAACCTTATGATGCTTGTAGCTCCTTTTGGATTATTTTTGGCAATCGCCCTTATTCCAACTTTACCAAAAGAACATAGGTTAAAAAACCCAACCACACTCTTCTTATTATTATCAGCCGCCTGTGGTATCTTCTTCACTTGGATTATAAACAGCGCTCTTGGTATGGCACGCGATTGGGATATGCTCTCAAGCTACTTTGTTCCATTGATGATCCTTCCTGTCTATTTGTTAAGTCAAGTTACTACTCTTAATCATCGTCGTGAAATTATTTTTCTTATAGCTGTCGTTCTTTTAGTACATACCAGTGCGTGGATTGGCGTTAATGCATCAGATGAGCGGCATCTCGCAAGAATGAGACTATTGAATAGTGAAAAATTATTGTCAAAACTTGCACAGATGAATCACGATGAGGCATTAGCAAATTTCTTCTTTGGCACGCAGCAATACGCTGATGCACGCATCTACTATGAGCATTATATTACTATTGATTCAAAAAATCCCCGCATCATTGGCAACATCGCTGATGTATATCGAAAATTAGACGAGCGGGAAAAATATTTTGAGATGCTGCAGCGGGCTGTTTCACTCGGTAGTCCCGACCCCGGCATATATTCTAATATCGGTGTTGAATATGCAAATCGAGGAGACACTGCAAATGCAATTGTATATAATGAACGGGCGATCCAATTAAATCCCGGAATGCAAAAAGCACACGCAAATTTAGGTGTGTTGTATTCAGGTAAAAAGAATTTTGAACGGGCAGATCACCATTTTACAACCGCTATCAACTTAGGGATGCGAGAGCCGTTGTTGTTCAGGTATGCAGGTGATGTTGCCGCAGTTTTGGGAGATTATCAGCGTGCTATCCGCAACTATGACGTTTATCTTGCCACAAACTCAACAGATAGTAGAGTACGTGAATCAAGGAACAAAATATATCAAATTTTGCAAAATCAAAGAAAATAGGAGGTTGCCACAAAGTATTCGGAGGGAGTGAAGATCCATCCATTTCGTGGGCCCTGTAGGACTCGAACCTACGACCCGCAGATTATGAGTCTGCTGCTCTAACCAACTGAGCTAAGGGCCCCATATCCAAATTTATCAGAAACTATGTTAAATATATCTATTTTAAGCATAAATTCAAAAATAATATTTATTTCAGTTAAAAAACATTGACTAAAATCAAAGAATTGCATATATTAATAATGAGATGCTAATTCATTCAGATCATCAAGTGAGCGCAAAGTGAAAATATCTTTCGTCTGCATAGTCATTAACCTGCGCATCTCGGATATTCACTTATTATTCAAAGATCTTTACAACAATTTAGGGAGTTAGAATGACTCGTACAAAATATTCTGACCGATTTTGTGGCTACTGCCATAAGGATACACGCATGGAGATGGTTGGGGCAATGGAGGGAATTCAGGGAAAAATTTGGTTCCGCTGCACCCGCTGTCATCATACAAGCTTATTGGAAGTCTCGGAATCTACCGACCCAAAAGCCAACAAGCTTGATCCTGAAAATGCGACGTTGTACAATCCACTACAATGCTTCAAGATTGGTGAAGCGATTTTCCATAACGAGTGGAATGATGTTGGTAAGGTGCTGAGTAAAATAAAAACATCCGATGGAAACCAAGCGATTATTGTTTCATTCACAAAGCTTGGTCAGCGTCGGTTAATAGAAAACATTAAACCGGAAACACCGGTTGAGATTGAAAATACAATAGGAGTAGTACTACATGAATAACGGTTACGGAGGGAGGTGAACAGCATGGTCGGGATTGTTATACAGGAAAACGAAAACATCGACCGCGCTATCCGCAGGTTTAAGAAAAAATATGAGCGTTCTGGAATTTTAAAAGAGGTCAAAAAACGCTCCTATTTCACCAAGCCTTCTGTAAAAAAACGGATGGAGAAGATTAAAGCCGTCCGTCGGTCGTATCGCACTCGTATGGAAGAAATGTAAACTAACATTATTCCCGGATGTGAAAAAGGTCGGCACACCACCGACCTTTTTAATTTTCAAATTTCGCCATCCCTTATCCGACTAAGTTACTATCTTTCTAAACGGAAGTTTCTGTCGGACAGATGGTATTTGTATCATACCGATAATAATAAGAATTGCCGTTATTATCCAAGCACCATTTGTAATATTCAACCCCATCTCATAAGTTGATGACTGAAAACGGAATTCAACATTATGGCTGCCCGCCGGTACAACAATAGATCGTAGCACGTAATTGGTTTTGTATATCTCGGTTTCCTGCCCGTCAACAAATGCCTTCCATCCCGCGGGATAATAAACCTCACTCAGTACAAGCAACGAGGTGTTGCTTGAAAAAGTACTAAGAACGATTTTCCCAGATTCATGCTTCGCGATGACAACATTGGCAGAAACTGATTTTGTAAATTTTGTGATTGGTGATTTCTCAAGAATCGCGGTTACTCTCGGATTCCAGGAAGGTAAATTCATATAAGAAAAAGTTTCGGTTTTCGAATGAGCAATAATGGCTGTATCCACGAACCAGGCACGCGGGAGATGGTCAGGATTTAGAAATGTTGCGATACCTTTGGCTTGATCAGCATATACCAAAGTGAATCGTTCTTCTGGTAATTTCCCTTGAGCAACAAGATATTTCGCATTTAGCATATTAACGACATTCATGTTCAAAGGGAATTGAGGATCAGAACCGCTGTAAAGAGATGATTCTAATAATTCCTGGTAGATTTTTAATTTAGCAGGACTGTAACCACCTATCGAAGCCACCTGATGGTACATATAAGTATTATCCTGAAAAAGGTCTTGTCCAATCGGAAAAACTCTGAAGAGAGTTGTATCTGTCTTAAAGAATTTAACTGTTGCATCGGGATGAAAACGTTCCTCGAATAAACTTCTTGGTTTGGGATCTATGAATTTCATATCAAGAATAAAAAGATCAATTATCAGAACAACGAGGAATCCTAAAGTCAGTGTTGTAAAATTCATCTTTCGTTTGATGTACATGATGATAAAACCGATACTCACTCCGCTGATTAAAGCAAACTTAATATAATCTTTCCATAAAAGATCGAATCTCATCCGTTTCAATTGTTCAAGAACCTGCTGGGCTTGTCCGCCATACTGCTGTTTTAATTGCTGCATATCGTCACTGCGTTGAAACATCGTACCGGAAACTGCTGAATACACGGAATCGTTACTAATGAAACCGATAAGTAGTATTGCACCAATAATACCAACAGTTATATAAAGTCGCTTGCGCAGCTTTTCAAGATTAAACAACTTTGCGCTGCTCTGCATATCGGCAAGCACCGTCAATCCTATTGCTGCCAGAATACCGAATGTGATCGGAATAAGATGCAATATCATCACTGGCACCCGGAACTTGTTGAAGTAAGGCATGTAGTCGAAAAATAAATTATATAGTATTCCAAAATGTTTCCCGAACGAGATAAAGAACATGATTATAGAGAATATTATCAGGAACCATGTGAGTTTCGTACGGCGGTAAACCAAAGCGACGATGCTTAAAAGAATTGGAACTATACCGATATATACGGTACTTTCAGTAAATGGCATCCATCCCCAATAGAAAGGAGATGAAAAACCAAAGAACGACGGGATGAAATAGTTCATCAACTCGAATGGATGGAATGACCAATTGGTTGCATAATCGTACGATAGACCGCTCGTCGCCCCCTCACCTCCACTTCCAGCACCCCTGATTGAATATGCAGAATATTCCTGAGTTGGTAAGAATTCATATGAATAGATTGCAAATCCAATTCCTAAAGCAAGAGCTAAAAACAAAATCTTTTTTATTACTAACGATGGTTCCTTTCGGATAGTTATTACGATTTCATATAATACATAACTACCGATAAACAGCAATCCATAAAAAGCGATTTGAGGATGTTTATTAAGAAACATTGTGCCGAGAGCCGCCGCAAGTAAACCAATGGTCAAAATGTCTTTCCGCTGAAATAAAGCATATGTCAGCATGAATACGAGTGGGATGAAAGTCAGTGTCATCAGCTTTGTGCCATGACCGCCCTGTGCAAGCCCAATCGCATACGGATTCAACATGAACGTAAGCCCGGCGAGCAGCGATGGTAAATGTGAGAACTTCATCTGCCTTGCCAGCAATAACATAAAAACGCCCATCAGGAAAAAATGCAGTACCATCCACGACATTTCAGCATTGAGGAAAATAACCCGTGCGGGAAATTGTACAATAATTTCTAAATAATTTGGATTGTGCGGAAACATCAAAGCAGCGGCGATAGGTATTCCGCTGAAGATATATGGTATCCAATGAGGCGGCGTTTGTTCTTGCTCCTTTAATTTCTCGAATGATTTCCCCCAGCTATGTGCGGCAGCGGTATCACCTGAATCTGAAAAAATCATATCAGATGTAATAATCCTGAAGAAAAGTATATAAACCAACAAGAGGAGAATAAAGACACATAGTGTATCTTTTTTCATAGATGAGAGACTATCAAACCATGATGCTTTATAACCGATTTGTGCTTTTTGCTGATGCTTAGTTTTTGATGACATTAGCATAATATACAGAAAAATTAGAAAGAATTAAAAAAATGGAGGGAATAAACTCCGCCCTCCCTGCGACCCTGTATGACAGAGGTGAGAGAGGTGTCCAGAGTTCGCAGAGAGATAGCAGAGTATTAAAAGTTAGTATGGGATTATTTGAAAATCTTTATAAGAGACGATTGAATAATCATCGTTCCCGATGCCAATATATCCATTTCCGACATCGGCTAAAAATTGGCTCGCAGGAATTTGATTTTCGAACATGTTCAATTTTTGACGGTCAAAATATATTTCAAGATCATTTCCAGTTTCTCGTATTTCTACTTCATGCCAAGAAGAACTATCGAAAGTGACATTCGAGGGATTACCAAATGCACTATAATTGTTATGCCATCCGTAATAAAATCCCGACCAATTCACATGAATTAATCCAACATATTCACCTCCAGGAACTTTTTCTAAAATTAATGCTGTACCACCGTTTAAATTAGGAGTTATTCTCCAAGCGAATTTAAAATTGACACCTTTAAATTTAAATTTATAAATTGCTTTACCTTGATTAATAGATCGGTTAAAAAAATGAACGTGGTCAACAGGATGAATTTCAATTATTCCATTATTATTAACTAACTTACTCTGCGAACCTCCACCGCGGGAATCTTGTGTCCATTCCCACTTTGAATGATCGGGTACAAGAATTTTACTTTCTCCCCAAGATACACGAATTTCTATATTTCCATGAGTGGGTAACAAATGGAGTTCAACCATCGAAGTTTGTCCAGGTAGAATTTCAATACTTGTTCCTCCACGATATCGAATCTTACCGAAAGCATTCATTGCTTCAACACTCAGCCGCCAAATTCCGATTGGTACATCGTTAAATGTTCCGGATGCACTTTGACCAGTATCCGCGATTGTGAGAATCGCTATGCGATCTTCATATTTATTTCTCGTGAGTTTAGCAACTACACTTACAATATCATGCGGGGCTTCTGAAATTGATAAAGAAATCTTCCCTACCTGAGTCGGGATATTAGGATCTATGATATTGTCCTCATACCGAGAACAACTGAGACTAATTAAAAAAATGAATACGATTATTGAAAAATAATATTTTTTCATCTGAACCTCCAAGTTCTTAAAAATTATTATTCGGTTAACTATTTTCTTGTATAATATAATGAGATGATTATGGAAAGTCAATAGAGTAATCACGTTTTTCTTATTTTTCTAATAAAAATCGAACTTTTTCAATTACCTGAACAACCTCAATTTTATTCATACTACCCTCAGTTTGGGCATGAAACCTGCCTAATTCATCCTTAATAAACTCACTACCTGAAATATGCTGAAAAATTGGATTATTCATGGGGAAAGTAATTTGGTGTGGCGTAACTCCCATCAGAGCAATCGTAGGAGTATTCTGAGAAATTGCTATTTGCATCGGTCCAGTATTGATTGTAATAAAAACATTTATTCGTCGCAGTAAAGCTCCTAATTCTGTTAAAGTCGTTTCTCCAACTAAATTTACGGCACTCTGTCTATTCCTAATTGAATCAATTATAGGTTGAACGTATTCCCGATCAGCTGTTGATCCGGTGAATATAATTTTTGCTCTATATCTTTCTATGAGACTATCCGATAAGCTTGCGAATTTATCCCGATCCCATCGCCGTTCCTTCCATACTGGGTGACAATTTGTTTGAATACCAATTAGAAGATCGTCACTAGATACTTCATAGCTTTTTAATAGCATATTCACTTTTTCTATGTGTTCATCACGAATATTAAAAATCATCGAACGATTAGTTATACGCCATCCGAATGCTTTTTCTAAAAGCTCTATACACTCATCTACTCGATATTGGGATTGAGTTGTACGGCAAGCGATAGGAACATGTATATTATTGAAACAGCCACGGTTCGCATAATCATATCCTAATCGAAAACGTTTCCCTATTATCCACATTAAAAAATTCGTTCGAAGTGACGTATTCAGTTGAAATACTAAGTCATAATTTTGCTTTCTAAGTTTAAAGAGTGTTCGAATCTGCATTAACAATACCCCCTCGTGTAACTCATGAATAGATTCAATATATGGATTATCATCTAGTGCCATTTTCGCTGATGGATAAATCAATGCATGTATTCTTACGGTTGGGATATTCTCACTCAATGCCCGATATACTGGTGAAGACATTAACATGTCACCAATATGATTGAGATCAACAATTAATATACTCCTTATATCCATTGTTGAGATTGGTGTCTTATAGGAACGAAAAAACTTTTTTATTATTCCCAATAACAGTTTCATTTTTATCGTTTGATTCCTTTTTTTATTCTCGGTTTAATAATTCCCATTCGTAATATCCATTCAAGTTTTTTCATATCAAAAGGATAATGCTTCTCATAGAATATTTTTAAACTCTTTAAAAATTGCTCGGACATTTGTATACGATTTTGTTTTGTGCTCTCTTGACCAAAATGTATTACTGTTTTGAGTGGGGTGTAAATTACTTTCCAACCTGAACTTCGTGCTCGTACACATATATCTCCTTCTTCTAAGAATATAAAAAATCTTTCATCTAACATTCCAATATCATCAATCGTCTTTCGACGTATAAAAAAGCAACAACCATTAATTATTTCAACTTCTTTTTCAATTTGAAATGCTTTTTTGTAATAGTTTGCAAAACGGTATTTTCGCAATGGTGGAATTAATCTCGCAAGTACTTTACCTAAAAAAGAGAAATGAAAAACTAATGTAAAAGGTGTGGGATCACGCCCATAAGACGATACTTGTATAAGGTTGCGATCATACACCCTGCCTCCAATTATTCCAATTCGTACATCATTCTCAAACCGTTTTAATATTTCATCGAATTTATGGTCAGGAAGAAGCATCGTATCTGGATTCAGTAATAAGATTATTTCTCCTCTTGATTGTGCAATCGCTAAGTTATTTGCTTTACTAAAACCAAGGTTTTCTTTTGATTCGATAAGAGTAACATCTAAGGATCCCTTGTTTAACATCTCCACACTTCCATCGTTTGAAGCATTATCCACAACAAATACTTCGTATTTGGTTTCAGCCGACAAATGCTCTTTAATGGAATTAAGGAGTTCTCTTAGATATTCACGAGTTTTATAATTAACGATGATAATAGATAATTTTATCATATCTAAATTTCAAATTGCCAGACTCTTGTGTCAGGCTGTTTTATTTTGTCTGACACAAAACAGATTAACAGGATAATTTATTTTACAATAATCAAAAAGATAACCATCTGATATATTGCTAATCAAGTGTTCGTGCTCATCAATTATATTAATAATAAACCCTAAAGAACGTAAATCTTTTATGTAGTCAAGTGGAGTATCTCCTGCTTTCATTATCATTTCGGGTGAAAACTCAGAGAGAATTTTTATATTTGGATTCATCTTAATTGTATTTTTCATCCCCCTAAAAGCGAATGGTTCGTAACCCTCGATATCCATTTTAATTACGTCAACCTTTGAAGGATTGGCATATAGATATTCATCAAGTGTTGTTACCTCGACATTAAGAAATTCCGACCCATCACCAGTATCGTAGAGATGATGTGCACCGGTGTTTAGTCTATTCAAGAAAAGTTTGAAATGCCCACGTTTGTCTGAGAGGGCTTTTGGAATTAATGTTACGTTATAAAAATTGTTCAACTCGACATTATTATTCAGTATCGCAAAGTTCTTAGGTTCAGGTTCGAACGCAATAACTTTTCCGGAATCTTTCACAATATTTGCTGCTATGAGGGTATAATACCCGATATTACCACCAATATCAATAAAAGTATCTCCCGGTTTCAGTATAGTTCTAATAAGCTCAGTTTCAGCTTGTTCAAATACACCATCCCTTAAAAGTTCCGGGACGACTGCATTAGTATTTGGATCAATTAGCATTTTAACCCCATATATCTCAATGACTAACGGTTTTGCAGGGCGAGTTGATCTGTATATGAAATCCCTGACAACTCGAAAAATCTTATACTTCCCAAGACCACTTCCACGGAGTAATTTTTGGAAATATCTAAATGATCTAAAAATAAAATTATATTCTGATTGCATACATCCCTATGTTGAGAACCTCAGTTAAATGATTTTATAATACAAAAAATACTTCCAACTGCCAAACTAAGTCGATAATTTGATCAGGAGGATAGAGTTCATTAAACAACATTTGTCCTCGTGGCACGATCCCATATTTTAAACATTTCTGCTCTATCGTAACGATGTACCATGCGAAACTTGATAGCTGAGAACCAAATGTTTAATAAAAACATAATTTGTCATTTATCAATCATCATAAGTTATAATAACCACGATGCATATTCTCTCGGTGAAGAACGGCATAATATTGGAAGAGTAATGGTCTAATAAAACTATATTTCCCAAAAGGAGATATAATACGCAATATCCACTTCTTCATTTTCTGGATAATACCAAAGGATGGTGCTTTTCTATATTGTAAAAACTCTGGCCACTTTGTATGCAGGAGCTTTAAATTTTTCCCAACAAAGTAGCTTCTTTTTATAAGCGACTCCATATCAGTTGGATGATGGTGAAAACAAACTGCATTTTTATTGTAATATATTTTCATTCCGTGCCTTGAAAGACGGAAAGCATATTCCACATCCTCCCATGCTGCGCCAGAGAAGCTTTCATCAAAGAACATATCTTTTATAAATTCTCTTTTTAATGATATGTTCGATGACACAAAATAATTAAAATCAACTATTATTTTTTGTTCAATTGATGGAAAATTAAACTGCGGTCCTCGATTTAGAAACTCCATCAATGGAGTAATTTCCAACGATGAATCCCACTCGATCCTACCAAGAATTGCAGTTTGTATCGAAGGATATTTCTCGATTTGCCATAGATAGTGTTCCTGAATGAATCTCTCGGAAACCAAGGTATCATCCCCAAGGAATATAATAATTTCCCCTTTTGCTACTGAGATTCCAATATTTCGAGCAGCAGCAGGTCCCTTTTTTTTTTGTTCATAAGATCTCAACGAATATGGATAATCTAACAGCCGTTGATTTAATAGCTCGGCTGTTTGATCAGTACTTCCATCATCAATTACCAACACTTCGAAAGAACCATAAAATACTTGTTTACTCAATACTTCTAAACATTTAAATAAAATATCTCTCCTATTATAGGTTGGGATAATTATTGATACTAAAAATTTATTTTCTTGTTGTTTGTCTATCATGATCATTTACTTCTCAATTGTAAATATTATTCGGTATGAGCTTTTAAAAGTAAAACTTTGGAGAATAAAAATAACAGAGGTCGTAATGAACTTCCGCAATAATTTAAAAACTTACCACTCGCGTTATACGAAAAACAATAAGCAATCCCTTTAGATATAATTGTTAAGATTTTCCCAATCTCTCTCATTTCTAGTTTCATGACAAAGTAATGAAACAATATATTTTCATTTTTATTAGTTCGAAATCGAAAATTATATCTATGTAGTATACTACCGATATGTTCATAATCTGGAAATTCAATGTTTATGTGTTCCTCTAACCAGCCCGGCACTTTCTTTCCTTTTTTTTATAAAGTGCAAAAAGTTTTTGGTCCATTTTAAGAGCATTCGTACCGCAGGGAAAAGAAAGAAATACTTGCCCCCTCGCTACTCGAACTAACTCAATAATTAATTGCTCTCGTGAGAATTTAGGCACATGTTCCAGCATATCAACACAAATTACTAAATCAAAAACATTGTCACGAAATGGCAAATAATGCCCTTGAGCTTGTACAGCCTGAAGGTTCGGTATAATTGATTGTTGTACATCAAAATAATCCTTAAAATTTATATCAACACCAAAAAAATTTTGGTTAATATATTTTCCAATACCCTGAGAACCGCTTCCCAATTCTAAAATATTCCGAGGTGATGATTTGTTAATAAGTTTTACAACCGGATAATATCTCAATAATTGATTTAACATTTTAATTTTAAACTAATCCTCACAACGTTATTTATAGAGTTTAAACGATGTATTTACTTGATATGAAACCATTTATTTTTAAACTTAGACCATAAATAATTATTCATAAAGAGTTCTTTGTCAACATCATCAAAATGAGATAATTTAATAAGAAGAAAAATATAAATAGAAAAAAAAATAACTAGCTCAAGGAATAGAATCACGCCCCCCGTAAACCGATTATCAACAGAGTTAAAATAATATATATTGACAACTAGAAAAAAGATTGTTCCACCCAATACAGCTTTTAATGGTTTTATAACCGCATTTTTTAAAAATTGACCTGCTGGATTTTGAATATGGCGGTGAAAAGTCACAACAAAATAAACAGGTCCAACCATAAGTGAGATCGAAATCGCAAAAGCAATACCAATTATACCCCATAATTTCCCACAAAATATTACAAGTACAATATTTACAACGCTCGTCAATATTGCTGAATGCAATTGATACTCCGGTTTATTCATACCCGCAGCAACAATAACTCCAACGCCAACAAAAACATTAATTAAATATCCGACAACTAATATCTGTGAAATATAACCAGATAAAGAATATCCAGGGCCCATCCAAACCATCATAATAAGGTGTGATGTGGTTCCAATAAATAACATTAGTGGAATTGCAATCACTGCGAGATATTTTGTGCCTCTGAAATATAGGTTATAGAGTTTATCTTTTTCGTTCAATGTGTGTAATTCTGATGTGGCAGGCAATAACGACGTAAGCAGTAACAATGGAATATCACGAATCCGCCAGTTAAGTTGTGATCCCAAATGATAATATGTCACTGAACTAACACCGGTAAAATAAGAAACAAAGGCTCTGTCAGTTTGAAAAGTTATGATGTCAGCAAGTTTTGCAAATTGTAATTTTAAACCAAAAGGAAGAATCCTAGTGATAGTTTTCCATGAAAAGAGTAGCGGATTGAACTGTAAAGATGGTAAACATTTTTTTGCAAAATAAATCGAAAGTACCAAACCAAACATGGTCGATATCGAAGTTGCCCACAATAATCCGTCTAACTTGAATCCATTTTGGAGAAAATAAACTGTAGCTATTACATTAGGTATAGTAACTACTATTGCAACTTTGTTTGTGATATCAATTCTTTGGATCCCTTGAAGAATAGTGCTAAAACCGCTCATTGCGGCAGTCGATATAAACAATATTATCACACCATAATAAGCGAAGACGGCATCAGGTAACGAATGAACATCAATTTGTAAAAAAGAAAATATAATTCCTTGCCCAAAATAGCTAATTAGAAAAAGGGGAACCGCTATGAAAAAATAAAAAACAAAACCAGAATTTACGATACGATTGATTTCAATATCATTTTTTTGAGCATAAGCTTCTGCAATAAAGCGGGTATAAGAAACACCAACACCAAAATCCAAAAGTGCAAAATAACCCACCAATACCGATAGTAAAGACCAAACACCAAAACGCTCGATACCAACTATATTGACGATATAAGGAATGAGCAAGAGCCCAATTATTATTGTCCATATCCGTCCTATGATTGAATAAAGAGTATTACGGATAATCTTATCGCGGATCGCAGTGGACATCGGAAACGATTATTGAATATAACACGAAAGTTTACTCGAATTTCTTAGAGGTTATGGTACAAAAGAGAATGGTACAGCAATAAAATTTATATTGAAATAAAATCAATATATATATTTATAACATATTTACAAAGCATAGAAAAGACTAAAATGCTTGAAATGGTATGAAGTGATCTAATAAATAGAGTATTGATACACAACACTAAGGCTTCAATAAAATAAATACTAAAAATAAAATATAACAACGTTATACTTTATCTTCAATCAAGAACAACCGTAACGACAAAATATTTATTACTCATCTACACTTCCCAGACCTACCTGCATAATAAATCGCTTTTATTTCTTCATCAGTGAGCGCTTTATGATAAAAATCTACCTCGTCGATACGTCCCGGGAAAAAATAGTCCATAGTGTAAGGTGAAAATAATTCGGTACCGATAGACACATCAGCGATGCTTTTAAAAATTGATATGGGTTGATCATCACGTTCAGCAACATTTACACCATTTATATAAATTCTACGAGTGCCTGTTAATTGGTCATAAACTCCTGCAACGTGATTCCATTGATTACACACAATTGCATTTACCTTAGTTTTAAAAGAATGGAAAGTTGAATCGTTTTGATGTATAGAATCTGAGATACTAAAATTAATTCTCCTATTAGGACGAACAGCGATATTCCATGAGCGTTGGCCGCTCCAGCTTCCACGATCACCCCATTTACCTATTATTGTCGCATGTGCATCTCTCGTCGGATATATCCACGCATCAACTGTAAAGCTCCCGCTCGGATTTAATGAAGGTGAGTGTGGTATTCTCACATAATCATCTATTCCATCGAAACTGAATGCTCGCCGAACTTTCCCTGAACCATAAGTTGCACCATTTATTAACATTCCATGATTTGAGCCGACTATATCGTTTGCCGTTCCATCACCACTCCACCAGCTAACTAGACCTGAGGGCGGTGTTGTACATTTACCTCCCCACGTTACGTATATCTCGATAGTTCCGGTTGTTGGGAGTAACTCTAACTCAACCACTGATGTTTGTCCAGGTAAAACCTCAACATCTCTCTCCGCTATATCGAACGATACCTAAATCATTTCTCGCATCTACTTTTAAGTGCCACATCCCGATAGGTACGTCAGTAAATTCACCCCATGCACTTTGTCCTTTATCTGAAATCGTTAAGATTAAAATACGGTCTTCAAAACCACGACGAGATAATGTTGCGATAACACTCGTAACTTCATCGGGCGCTTGTGAAATTGAAATTGAGACTGTATTACTGTTGTCGATTGTTCCCGGTTCGGTTACACTCTCTTTGTATTGATTGCAACTCAAACCGAATATCAATAAGATAAAAATAAATGAAATCCTGCGCATGACTTCCTCCATATATTAGTCTATAAATTATTTTGGGTTTTTATGATAAAATATTTAAACTTCTGAAATATCTTTTTGAAACAACGAGTCATTCCGTCCCGCTCTCTGAGCGGGATCCGAATCTTAGTGATTTTAGACCCTGAAACGAGTTCAGGGTGACTTATCTGTGAATGATAAATCATCGGCATTTCCCCGAAACTCCAGCATTATAAATGTTCCTAACTTCTTTCTCGGATAATGCTCTATGGTAAAAACTCACCTCATCAATCAAACCGGGGAAGAAATATTTAGGTAAAAACGAAGCATTTAACGCAGCCCCGATAGCGACATCGGCTATGCCATCGTATGCGACTATGGGTGGCTCGGTTTTTTCTGCAACCTTAATACCATTTGCATAGATTCGATGTGTTCCGGAACTATGGTCATAAACACCTGCGATGTGAGTCCACACTTTTGTCTTTAGTGTCCATGGTGGTGTTGCAAAATAATGAAATATGTAATTTTTTTGTGTCGAATCTCCAATTGAAAATTCTATAATAAGACTATCACGAACACACAATACCCAAGATCGCTGATTTCTCCAATCATAAATATCACCCCATTTTGCGATTACAACCCCCCATGCATCTTTTAACAAATATATCCAGGCTTCAACGCTAAAACTCCCACTCGGATTCAATGAAGGTGAATGTGGTATTCTCACATAATCATCTATTCCATCAAAACTGAATGCTCGCCGAACTTTCCCTTGACCAAACGTTGCTCCATTCATTAACATTCCATGATTTGAGCCAGCAACATCGTTTGCTGTTCCATCACCACTCCACCAGCTAACAAGACCTGAAGGCGGTGTTGTGCATTTACCTCCCCACGTTACGTGTATCTCGATACCTCCGCTTGTCGACAGTAACTCTAACTCAACCACCGATGTTTGTCCAGGTAAAACCTCAACATCTCTCTCTCCGCTATATCGAACGATACCTAAATCATTTCTCGCATCTACTTTTAAGTGCCACATCCCGATAGGTACGTCAGTAAATTCACCCCATGCACTTTGTCCTTTATCTGAAATCGTTAAGATTAAAATACGGTCTTCAAAACCACGACGAGATAATGTTGCGATAACACTCGTAACTTCATCGGGCGCTTGTGAAATTGAAATTGAGACTTTACCGATGTTATGGTTTGTTCCCGGATCGATCACGCCATCTTTATATTGATTGCAGTTCAGACCGAGAATAATAATCAACAACGCGAACAAAAAAACAATCCGATTCATATAAACCTCCATTGTTTTAGTTTTAGTTTTCTGTTAATAGAAGATAATAATAATTTATCCTGATGTCAAATATCGGCAGATATTGAAATATGTGTTTTCCACTGCCTTTTTGTCGCATAATATTAATTTACTTTAATAGGTTGTAAAATCCTTGACTGTATGACAGATTTTCAGTATCTTTAATAGCGAAAAAACAACAATAAAAACCATTCATTGCAAGAAATTAATAAAAAGCTATACCTCGAAACTTATGGCTGTCAGATGAATATGGCAGACAGTGAGCTTGTGCTTAGTTTGTTGAACGAGGAGGGTTATACAATTACCGAGAACATCACCGATGCTGACGTTATTCTTGTAAACACATGCGGCGTCCGTGAACACGCTGAACAGCGTATTTATGGACGACTTGGAAAATTCAAATCAATAAAAAATAAAAATCCAGATGTTGTTGTGGGTGTTCTTGGCTGCATGGCGGAACGTTTGCGCTCGAATCTAACAACCGAAAAAGCAAAGGGTGTTGGACAGATCGTTGATTTGATCGTCGGACCTGATGAATATCGTAAACTTCCCGATCTTGTACACAAAGCATGGCATGGTGAAAAAGGAATTGCTGTTCAGCTTTCACGTATAGAAACTTATAATGATATTTCTCCACTCCGTACCAATGGAATTAGTGCTTGGATTTCAGTCATGCGGGGTTGTGATAAATTTTGCTCGTTTTGTGTGGTACCTTTCACACGCGGTCGGGAACGGAGTCGTCCGCTCGTAAGTATAATTCAAGAAGTTGAGAGTCTTGCAAAACGGGGTTTTAAAGAAATTACCCTCCTTGGACAAAATGTAAATTCTTATCAAGATCGAAATAATAAATTCGATCACTTATTGAGTGCAGTTGCTTCGGTTGATAGAACGATGAGAATTAGATTTACAACATCCCATCCGCAAGATATTTCGGATGAACTCATAGAAACAATCGCCGAGCATAAAAACATTTGTAAATATATCCATTTACCTATTCAATCTGCCTCCGACAGAATTTTGGAGTTGATGAATCGAAATTATGATAGCAAACATTATCGGTATCTCATTGATAAAATTAGAACTGCGATGCCAAATGTAAGCATTTCTACCGACTTCATTGTAGGATTCCCGACTGAAGCTGATGAAGATCATAAAAAGACTTTAGAGTTAATCGAAGAGATTCGATTCGATGGAGCTTTTATGTTTCAATATTCGGCAAGAGAAAATACACCGGCATATAAAATGGGGGATGATGTATCAAATGAAACTAAGACACGCCGGATCAATGAAATTATTGATTTACAAAACCGAATCTCCGCTCAGATTAATCATTCAAATATTGGTAAAGTTGTTGAAGTACTGGTTGAGGGTAGGAGTAAAAAATCTGCTTCTGAATGGCAGGGACGAAATGAAGGGAATAAAATGGTTATTTTCCAAAAAGGTGAGTTTAAAATCGGTGATTACATAAATCTGAAAATCAATCAAACAAATTCAGCGACATTATTTGGAACAATAGAACAAAACAAAACCAAGGAGGTAACATTATGTTGACAACTCAACTCGTTGAGAAGATGTTAGATGTTAGATATTGGATATTAGGTTTGTTATTTTTATCTCTCTGCTCTCTGCTCATTGCTCACAGCTCACCGCTCTTGGCACAATCACGTGAAGAGGAAATTCGCGATGCGATTGAGAAGGTAGATAAGGGACAATCGGAAGAAGTACGAAAAATTTTACCTGACCTCGTTTCAAAATATCAGAATGAACCTGGCATCCTATATCTACAGGGCAGATTAGCGACCGATGGTATTGAAGCGGTAAAATTTTATCAGGGTACCGTTGATAACTTCTCGAAAAGCGAGTGGGCGGATGATGCACTCTATCGGATTCACCAGTATTACTATTCACTTGGTTTGTACCGTACCGCTGACCTGAAAATGCAGCAGCTAAAGAAAGAATATCCAAACTCCCCATACGTGACCGGAAAACCTGAACCCATAATTCCTCCTCAAGAAGAAATGCCCGTGAAACTTCCTGAGAAAGAAGTGATTACAACAGAAACACAAGAAATCCCCCAAACAATAGAACCGCCACCGAGTAAACAACCAACGCAAACTCCTACACTGCCGGTATCGGTAAGCGAACCATATACAGTGCAGGTTGGGGCGTATTCTACGATAGTAAATGCTGAGAAGCAAAAAAAATATTTTGATGATCTGGGATACAAAGTTGAGATAACGAATAAAATCCGAAACGGGCGGAACATGTACCTGGTTTGGGTTGGAAGTTTCTCAACGATCGAAGAAGCTCGTGATATGGTCAAAGAGATTAAGAAGAAATATAAATTAGATTCCATGATAGTCGAGAGGTATTGAATATTGGATCAGCGTCAACAACAATTTGGTATCATCGGCAATTCGGTTGAGATAAAAGAAATTTTCAGTGTCATACAGCAGGTTGCTCCTACTGATATAACCGTACTATTAACGGGTGAGAGCGGAACGGGGAAAGAAGTTATCGCTAAAACAATTCATCAATTGAGCAGGCGTGCCTCTAAACCTATGATCTCGGTAAACGCCGGCGCCATCCCTGAGGGAATTATTGAAAGCGAATTGTTCGGACACGAAAAGGGCGCATTTACCGGTGCAGGAGAAACACGGAAAGGATACTTCGAGCTTGCTGATGATGGAACAATTCTTCTTGATGAAATTGGTGAATTACCTTTGGCGACACAGGTGAAGTTCCTGCGTGTACTTGAGAGTGGTGAATATATGCGAGTCGGCTCAGCAACACCAAGGAAAGTTGACGTCAGAATAATAGCAGCGACTAATAGAGATTTAGAATCTGCGGTACGACAAGGAAACTTTCGGGCTGATTTATATTTTCGATTGCGGTCAATCAATATCCGCATCCCACCGCTGCGCGAACGGAGAGAAGATATATTGCTTTTTGCAGATGAGTTTGCAAAACAAATTTGTGAGAAAAACAATATTGTATTTGAGGGCTTTTCTAACGAAGCCAGGGAATTGCTTAAAAACTATCACTGGCACGGCAACGTTCGAGAGCTGCGTAACGTAATTGAAAGCATAATTATTATCGAGCACGGTAAACGGATTAAAGCCACCGATCTTAGGAAGTATATTAAAGATACTGTACATGAAGAAAATAGAAATTTACCCGTCTATACTCATAAAAGTTTAGACCAAGCTGAACGAGAATTGATACTTCGAGCATTGCTCGAGATGAAAAGCGATATCAATGAAATAAAAACTATATTGAATCATCAAAATGGAACACGCATTGATTCACGTTTCGTCGAAGCATCATTCGATGCAGCTAACCCTGATGAGGGTCCCCCTATTGAACCAGTGGAAAAAATTGAGAAGAGGGCGATCATAGGTGCGTTAGACCGTTTTAAAGGGAATCGACGCCTTGCTTCTAAAGCATTGAACATAAGCGAGAGAACATTGTACAGAAAAATAAAAGAGTACAATTTAGATGCATAAGATGAACGTCATTCTAACTGCGGTAATTTTTTCGTTAATACATTTTATCGGATGTTACTCGTTTACAGGGGCTTCTGTTCCACCACATCTTCAGACTATAGCGATTCCATTATTTGATGATCAAAGTGGATCCGGTGAACCTAATTTACGTGAAATATTGACTAATAAATTGATCGAAAAATTCCGACAAGATAACAGCTTGGCGATTGCCGATAAGACAACCGCAGATTCAATCCTCGAAGGAATCATCGTAGCAATGACAGATCAACCACAAGTTGTTACAGCAGGTGAAACCGTCAGTAAATCACGTATAACTGTTACTGTGAAAGTAACTTATCAAGATATGAAATTGAAAAAAAAGGTTTGGGAAAAACAATTTTCACAGTGGGCAGATTATCAGATCAGCGGTGGTGCAATAGATCGTGAGGCGAGCATTAGTACCGCAAACGAAAAGTTGTGTGAAGACATCCTGCTACAGACTGTTACTAACTGGTAAAAACAAGATAAAGGCGTAAAATTACATCCATGCAAGATTTTATAATTGGTACATATTTCTTCTCTCTTTCAATTCTCTTTCTTTTTGGTTCGAGCGGCTTCGTAATGATTTTCTATTATCTCAAACATAGAGATAAAAAACATGAATCTGCGGGTGAGTTAAAGGAATTCCCTGAGGTTACAATTCAATTACCAGTCTATAATGAATATTATGTTGTCGACAGGTTGTTGAAGGCAGCATGCGCAATCGACTACCCTAAAGAGAAGATTGAGTTTCAAGTGCTCGATGATTCTACGGACGAGACAACAGATCTCATAAAAGAGCTTGTGGATCAATACCAGAACCAAGGATTCGACATTAAGCATGTGAGACGTGGTTCACGCGATGGTTTTAAAGCGGGTGCTCTTAAATATGGACTCATCACTGCACGCGGTGAGTTTATTTCTATTTTTGACGCAGATTTCATCCCACCAAAAAATTTCCTTAATGATACATTACCATATTTCTATCAAAATCGAAAAGTTGGGCTGGTTCAAACCAGATGGGAACATCTCAATAGAGAGTATTCATTTCTGACTCGTATCCAGGCAATGGCGCTCGATGGACATTTCGTTATTGAACAAAATGTAAGGAATAAAGCAGGGTTCTTTATCAATTTCAATGGTACGGGTGGCATCTGGCGTAAAGAATGTATCTTCGATGCGGGCAACTGGGAAGCTGACACTCTAACCGAAGATTTAGATTTAAGCTATCGGGCACAATTGCGCGGATGGAAATTTAAATTCTTAAATGATGTTACATCTCCTGCCGAGCTGCCATCGGAAATCAATGCATTGAAATCACAGCAATTTAGATGGACGAAAGGTGCAATTGAAACGGCGCGAAAAATTCTTCCCCGCGTCTGGAAATCTGATCTTCCATTTGAAAAGAAACTTCACGCAACATTTCATCTTTCTAACAATATTGTTTTCCCATTTATTTTACTCGCAGGCATATTAAACGTTCCACTTATTTTTATTAAACATCAAGGTGGGTACGAAACATACTTCGCTATCATGGCGATATTCGTGTTTGCTTTTATTGGCTCGTTCCTCTTCTACCTTTACTCTCAAAAGGATGTCTATCATGATTGGCGAAAACGAATGCTGCTCTTCCCCCTCTTTATGGCAGGCAGTATGGGATTCGCGGTAAACAACACAAAAGCTGTTATCGAAGGGTTAATTAAGAAAAAATCTGAGTTTGTGAGAACACCAAAATATTCCGTGATCGACAAAAAAGATACCTGGCTTGATAAAAAATACGTTCTCAAGAAGTTTAACTATACCGTCATCATCGAGCTGCTCTTAGCGATGTATTGTTTTTTTGGTGTGATATCCTCAATCTATTATTTAGAAATTGCCGCCCTGCCGTTTCAGCTACTTTTTACGATGGGATTCGGTCTCGTCGCATGGCTTTCGATTCGACATGCCTGGATGGCTCGTAAACTATCGATGGTAAAATAATTGACAATCGAATACTTAGAACATAAGCTGGTACGCCGCCCGTTTTCACCGCTCTTCGCACGACTTGTCCACGAGTATCTGATGGCCGGAAAAAATCAGGAAGCGAAAAAACTTTGCATCTCAGGATTAGAAATATATCCGCAATACATAACAGCACATTTTGCATTAGCCGAGTGTTATGTTAAAGACCAAGATTACACTGCAGCACTCGAATCAATCGACTACGCAATTTCACTCAACCCGAATACGACAACACTAATCTCGCTTCGATCTGAAATACAAGATTTTATCGATTCAGAACAAACACCCGATAGTTTAAACACAAATCTACAAATTGAAGACAATCTTTCAGCCCAACAGCTAATCGAATATCCTTCAGTTGAGGAATATGATTCGACCAACACTGAAGAACCGATTGTTTTATGTCCTGCTATAGAAATCGAGCAATCAAAAATTCTTGAGGAAACGAATCTATCTTTAGAGATTGGACATGAATCTGCATGTACTGAGGAAAATTTGATCGCAGTTCCAACAATTGAAACCGAAATCCCGATCGAATCCACAGATAAAAATGAAATCATTCAAGCTGTTGCAGATATTCCTTCCACTCAAGAAACATTTATCGCCAATAATGAATCCGATAAATTAGAATTAATCGAAGCGAAAACAGAAATCGAGCAGCCAGTTTCATCTGACGAAGACACGATAGAAATAAGTGAAAACCAAGAGCATGACGTTGATTCGCAAACCGAGAACCAGATAGCTGACAATGATGTTTACATTGAACCCGTTATACTAAAAACGGATGAAGATGATGGTCGGATCGTCAGCGGGACACTTGCCGAGATTTACGCCTCGCAAGGTGAATATATAGAAGCCATATTAACATACCGATTACTTAAACAAAATAGACCTGAGCTTGGGGAAGAAATTGAGAAGAGAATTTTAGAATTGGAAGGAAACATTCAGGGGGAGCTCTCCCAGAATCAGAATTAAAAAGCCCCGTGATCATCGGGGCTTTTAAATTTGTACAATGCCCTAAATCATTTTAACGAGTTAACAAATTTCGTTAGGCTCGATTTTTTATTAGCGGCATTATTTTTATGAATAATACCTTTCGCTGCAAGCCGATCCAGGAGTTTAACTGCCTTTTTTAGTTCCCCTGTTGCTTTTTCTTTATCTTGTAATTCACGGACGTGACGAAGCGAAGTCTTCATCTTCGACATATAAGCTCTATTAATCGCTCGCCTTTTTAATGCTTTTCTTGCCTGTCGTTCCGCTGATAAATGTTTTGCCATGAATAATTTCCTTATTAATATAAAAACTGTGTAAAAATATAAGAAAATTTTTAGAGAGTTCCAATTCTGCGATTGTTCTCGGCACAGGATCAAACATATTAGTTAAAAAATCGTGTAACTCAAACCTAAAGCAATCGTCTCTTTTATCTGGGTGCGAGGCGATACTCGCTTCTCGTTAATCAACCGAAGATTTAATATGGCTGTGATGTATTTACTTATCTTAGCTGTTATCGAGGTATTATTACGAACAATTCAACATTCGTAACCGATTCCATACCGCCATCGATTGATGTATTTTCAACCTTATCGGTTGTTTTAGGGTCGTCAGAATATTGATTGTATTTGTTTGTGATAATTTCCCTTAACCCTAAACCGAGTCGGGTTTTTATTTCTTTTGTTGGCTGATAACCTACACCAGCGCTTTGCAGTTGATTTTCATTGTAGGAATTACTATTTTATTAGTAACGTCTTCAGTCCTTAGGAAATCGGATTAATATTTATAAGGAGAAAAAACCATGAATAGAATTCCAATTCTAACTATTTGCATTCTCTTATTGAGTATGCTTCACATCGAATGTAGGGATACTGGAACAAATGTTCCCCAACCACCACCCCAACAAACGAGGCGTCAACTTACTACACATGAACAGCAGCTCGTTGGTTCTACAAATGTTTTTGGCTTAAAACTTTTTGGAAAAATTAACGAACTCGATAACAAACCAAATATTTTCATTTCTCCGCTTAGTGTATCGTATGCTCTTGGCATGACGCTCAACGGTGCATCCGGTGCAACTTATGATTCGATGCAAAAAACACTTGAACTTAACGGTTTGACTAATCAAGAGATCAATGAATCGTATAAAGGTCTGACGAATCTTCTCACAAACCTTGACACCAAAGTTATTTTCACAATTGCAAATTCTATCTGGCATCGCAATGATTTTCCAGTCGAAGAAGAATTTATTCAAACTAATAGAACTTACTTTGATGCAGAAGTGGCTTCGTTAGATTTTAGTAATCCAACATCTGCCGATATAATCAATGCTTGGGTAAGCAAGAAAACGCGGGAAAAAATAAAGGAAGTTATCCAACCACCAATTCCCTGGTCAACGGTGATGTACTTGATCAATGCTATTTACTTCAAAGGTACATGGACGTTCCAGTTTGATACAACAAAGACACGGGATGGTGAATTTACATGCAGCGATGGATCAAAGAAAACCGTTCGGATGATGAATCAAACGAGTAAATATTTATACTATGAAGATAGTAATGTTCAGGTAATTGACCTACCATACAGTATTGGTGATTTTCGGATGACGGTAATGCTGCCCAAACCTTCTGTTTCGATTGATGCCTTCATTTCTGGATTGAACGATCAATCGCTGCTTGATTGGATCAACAAACTTGATAGTGCGGAAGTTGAACTTTCATTACCTAAATTTAAAGTCGAATATGATCTAACTATGAATGACGTCTTAACCTCCATGGGTATGGGAATTGCGTTTTCAGGAGGAATGGCTGATTTCAGCCGTATTAACAAAAACGTCCCACTGTTTATTAGTAAGGTCATACACAAATCTTACGTAGATGTAAATGAAGAAGGAACAGAAGCAGCCGCAGTCACGGTTGTGATAATTGACCGTGTTTCATTGCCATCACGTATTATAATGAATTTGAACAAACCTTTCGTGTTTGTTATCCGAGATGCCCCATCTTCAACCGTGCTGTTCATTAGTAAGATCGGTAATCCATCTTAGCCATAGAAAGTTCTATTTACATTAAGTCTTTGGATACAATGGATTTTATTGCCTCATTTAAATTTCTAGATGAAGTGGCCCCGGGTGAGAGGCATGAGAAATATAAGAAGAATGCTTGTCATATGGTAACGATGATAATTGTTTACGGTTCAGCGGTTTATGTTTAGATTTTGATTCTGCGATAAAGAACAAACGATCTTGGAGTTTAATGAGTGTCCGTTTGAGTTGAGCAGGATTTAAAGTAGGATATAGAATGCTAAGTTTCTGTTTGAGTGTCTTAGAGACAGCCGTGTGTTGGAGGACACGCTTAAAAGGAGTAACTGGTTTGTCATATAGACGTTTGACTTGGCTGCCAGTACGAATTTTTTGTTTGAGCTTCATAGTAGGTAAAAAGAAGTTAGTGTAGAGCCGCAGGGTATCGTAAATGCTATTCATCAATTGGAGTTCCTCGTCGGTGTCGAAGCGGTAATAGCCGACAGTTCTACGAACGATGGAGAAGTTTTTTTGTTCAACAAAACAGTTATCGTTTTTTCGATACTCACGACTGCGTGTGAACCCGCCGTGGCGGGTGAAAGTGAGTTTGTGTTGTTGACAGTACCGCAGGAGATGATTGTTAATAAACTCGCTACCATTGTCTGAATCGATGCCACGTAATGGGAAAGGAAGGTTTGTAATAATCTGTTCGAGAGCTTCGAAGACCCATTTTTGAGCTTTGTTTTTTATGGCACGTGTTTCAGTCCAAGTAGTACAGACATCAGTAACATCGAGGGTGTAGATATTATCACCCTCAAAATAGCCACCTTCGTGCGATACGAGGTCGATTTCAACAAAACCTGGCTTTTGTTCATCCCACTGTGCGAATGTGCGAATAGGGATGTGGTGTTTTAGGAGTGTCCCCGGTTTTGTTGTGGATCGACCTTTTATCTGAGACTTTTTCCGTTCAGAAGTGAGATGACGATCAATTGTTGCCGGACTGATAGTAAGCAACTTAGAACGAGTATCGGCATCAAGTGTGATCTCTTCGAATCGTTCGAGCACAGGCACGGTATCACGAATGAATTGGGCAAGTCGTTTGCCACAGATACCATCGGCTATGTACCAGATGAGTTTCAAAGCTCTGTCGACACGCTCATCGTATTTGCGTGGACGATATCGTCTGGTGCGTTTTTTTGTTGGGCAACCGAACTCATATATTGTTCTAACACCCCTGATGGTAAGTTTGACTTTTCGTCACCAGTTATGGAGAAGAAAAGATGCATATGCTCGTGCATATCCTGTGCTTGAACAGAATTGATCAAGGATAAGAGTTTTTTGTTTTTTCGTTGCCTGCTGGTAACGTCGTGCAAATGCTTTAGTCATAATTCTGCGTTCCTTTAAAGTTAATTGTTTCATGGCTGTCTCCTGTTTTGATACCAGCCCGACAATGCCGTTCTGGTGGGTTTGTCAGATTATTCTTTACGGATGTCCTGATTTGCTTAATAGCCAAGCAAATCGTGTAATGTTTGTTGGATAACAACCTAAGTTTATTAATTTTCATATAGATTCTTATATGAGGCAACGTTTCTTTTTCCTTTAGATTTCTGATGATTCAAATCGTGGATTTGCATCCAAGTTAGACAAACATTATATTTTAACTGTAATCCGTTAGGGGTGTCCCGGAGAGAAAACCGGGTCTGAGATAAAACCCTAAATACCTGATCTGGATAATACCAGCGTAGGAAAATGGAAATATATTTCTTGAACGCCGTTTTCCCGCCTGCCGTCGGGCAGGTCTGATTCTTTCTACGCTGGAAGAATTAGGGAAACGGCGTTTGTATTTTATTATAGGAGAATTCTATATGAAGAAA
>JASEHD010000019.1 GCA_030019075.1 Bacteroidota bacterium | reverse complement strand
GGTAACTATATTCGCATACGGTGGATGGGTGATAATGAGATCGATGGAATTGTCTTTGTGCTTGGAGAGATTGCGGACGTCTCCTATTTCGACAGTTTGAGTTGAGTTATTCTCAACTTTGAAGGACAACCTTTCCTTAGAAATGTCTACTGCCTTTTGGTTGATGTCATACGCAATTGTGCAGAGTGAAATAAATATCGAAAGATGGATTTCAACTTTTATTCTCTTTAAGATATGTACGGAATGCTAACACTACATTCTTATAGGACCCAAAAACACCATGTATCTTGGAAGCCCAGTCTGAGTATTGAAGCCAATTGTCTTCAGCTTCACAATAAAATTCTATGAATAATTTATTATTCTTTATTCTTTTAAAAGATTTTACCCAACGTTCTTGAGTATTTTTTTGATTCATGATTACCTCCGGTCAATTATTATAACATAAATAGTTTACTAGATTTGGTGCTGTAACAAATTGAGTTCGACAGATTTTGAATGTAGCTCTGAGATTGTTTCGTAATCTATGAACTTAATTCGTTGCGAGATAAGCCTAAAAGCACTGTAGTCAAGTTTCGACTGGTATTCTCTCTTCCTCTTGCTATCCGCGACAATACGAAAATTCACATTGAAGTCTTGCAGTTCAAGAAATTTCAGGAGTGAATTTTGAATATCTGTTGAATGTTCTATTTCAAAGAAGGAATCAGGCATCTTTCGTTCATTAAACCATACTACATCGATAGTCTGTGCTCGCTTCACCAAATAATCGTAACTGAAGGAATAGATGCTCGGAACTGTAGCTAACTCAGAGAGAGGTTTGTTGAGGTATTTTTTATTCTTGTCCTGATTAGGAACATAGGTTTGAAAATCTCTTAGATTTCCAAGTTCTACCAGCAAACCTTGGTAATAAGAATGAGAATAATCTTTTATTCTTGGTTCCTTTGCTTCAAACTGAATGTGTGGTGGAATCCTATGTCTCAATTCTTTTAATGCCCAAAGGCCTGGACGAATCTTGAAAAAGAAACGTTGGTCCTGCACTATTCGTCGTATTGAAGCAAAAGGTGTTTTGGTTTTCCACTCAATCCTGGAAAGTTTAAACACTTCTGAGTAGAGATGTCCTAGTGTAGCAAACCCGCCATTTGCTTTCATTATTTCTATAACAACTTCATATTGTTTCATAGTATTCGCTTTCGTTAAAAAAAAGTAAATTATTTTCGACTTTTCACTAATTACTTACTTTTTTCTTTGAGTTGAGCTTTTCCACCTGCCCACTTGAGAAATGGCTTTGCCTTGGTTGTTGTCAGTTGCATTTCAGGTTAGTAGATTCCTTGAGATTGTTTATATTTTCTTTTTAAATTTACAAAATCTCTCCGCAAGTCCCAACTGTGAGTGGCATTATGTATAATGTTGCGTACCGCTTATGACCAAAGCATCTCGCAAAGCGTGACGAAGCGATTATTCCGCATCATAGCACTAATCCAAAAAGATGCCAGCACTACCACGAATACCTTATCGTGTAAGTCACAATTTTCTCTTCATCCTTCCCAATCTTCACCGGAAATTTTATCGTCGATTGATCCACCTTCTCAAAGTTTGTCGAGAATTTGACAATCTCCCACTCGCTCCACCGCCATGGGTGCTCATAAATCTGAATCTCAACCGCTTCCTTTTTGTGGTTGCGGACTTTTATCTCAATCGTTTCTTCTACAACTCTTTTACTGATAGTTCTGAAATCTTTCTGTGCTCGCTCGCCAACTATATCGAAAGCATTACCAAGATAAAGTCGAAGCTCTTCATCCTTCGGCGTATGGTCAATCAAATCCTCGCCGATGAACTGCTCTTTTCCGTCATCGTCGCGTTTATAAACTCGGATTTTTCCTTTTGGCAAAGGAATACCTAAACCGGATTTCTCATCGTTCTTAAATGTTACAAATACACCGACTTTTTGATTCGATTGCTGTCCGAAGCTTCCTTGGTCCCGATATGAATAGTTTTTATACCAATATCGCCACTGATCCGACAAACCATCATAAATAAAGACTTTCTTAGATGTGGCATTCTTACCAGAGATAAGCTCGATTTGTTTTGTTTCATTGTTTTTCAGATCGGTGCGGCGCTTGAGTGTATACAGTTTATATTCGAATAATTCAGTTTGTGCAAATTGCGGCTCGGCTGCTTTAGCGGCAAATTCCATCATCGGTCGCGCTCTATCGAATTCCTGTCGGACAATATTGACATCGCCCGCCACAAGTTTCAATCCTGCATCTTTAAATGATGTACCTGAATTATTCGTTGCAGTTACCCAGCCAGTCAAGGCTAACTTAGTGTCATCTTTGTTCAACAATGCAACGTAGTTTGCATTCCAGGAAAGCTGCCCGGCGAGATAACTGATTTCTGTTTTATGTTCTCCCGCCTTTGTATTTTCTACAAGCCACTCGAGCTGCGGCTTCAAAATTAATCCTTCAGGAAGAGATGGAAGTATAAGCCGACCAGCAGGATTTATCTCGATCTTTCCATTGATTTCTGCAACTAATCCTCCGGCAAACGTTGATGAAATTAACCTTCCTATTACAGTGTACTCTTTTTTCGTTTCTTCATTCAATCGAATAAACTCAACATCCTTGCCAATATATTTCTCCAATAGTTTTGTTTGGTTCACTAAATCGTACTGGTAATTTTGTTCAAGCACTCTAACAGCTAATACTTCGGTAAGACTTGCAAAGTGAAGTGAAGTGCCATCAATCGTTGCTGGAATGTCAGGAATCACTACCCGACTTATTCCTTTCGGAATGTTGATTGGTCTTTCTTCTCGGATAAGCGAGAGGTTTTGGTTGTAGATAGTTAAATCAACAGAAGCTCGCTCGCCGGCAGTTGTTTGCTTTAATTGTGCAAATATGACTTGATTACCCAAAATAATCAAACATATTAGAGCTAAAAATAATGTCTTCTTCATAATAATCCCCTTTCGTATATATGAGACGTTTTGATTAGCAATATCGTTTACATGTAAGTTAAGAATGTTCCACATCATTTTCCACTATTACCAATAGTTGCCTTCTCCTGTTCCTTGTACTGCAAGCGGTAAAGTTTGTAATAGATTCCTTCCAAAGCAAGCAGTTCCTGATGAGTACCCATCTCGCGGATTTCTCCTTTGTGCATTACTATAATCTTATTTGCACGCTGGATAGTGGAAAGACGGTGTGCAATAACGATTGATGTTCTTCCTTGAAGGAGTTTTTTGATTGCCTGCTGAATGAGAATCTCCGTTTCTGTGTCAACGCTTGATGTCGCTTCATCCAATATTAATATTTTGGGATGAACGGCTAATGCACGCGCAAAAGAGATCAACTGTTTTTGTCCGACCGAGAGTGTTGCACCGCGCTCTTTCACTTCTGCATCGTACTGCTGCGGCATTGCTTCGATAAATCTATTTGCTCCAACAACCCGAGCCGCTGCCTTGACTCTATCCATCGAGATACCATCATTGCCGAGATTGATATTCGATTTGATGTCGCCGGAGAAAAGGAAAACATCCTGCAAAACAATAGCCATTTGTTTGCGGAGGTCTTCTTTATTGATAGATCGGATATCGATTCCATCGATGAGAATTTCCCCGCGCTGGAATTCATAAAAACGGCACAGTAGGTTGATGATTGTTGTTTTTCCTGCACCCGTATGTCCGACGAACGCAACGGTTTCACCAGGTTTGATAGTGAAGGATGCGTTTTTTAAAACCCATTCTTCATCGACGTAAGCGAACCATACGTTGCGGAACTCGATTTCCCCGCTTAATTGCCCTATCGGGATTGGTGATTTAGGATAGTGGATTATAGTATCGTCGTCTAATAGTTTGAACAGACGCTCCGATGAAGCCATCGCCGTTTGCATGATGTTATATTTTTCCGAAAGGTCGCGGATGGGTCTCCAGAACATTTCATTAAACTGGAAGAAAGCGATCACGGTGCCGATAGTAAGCGAGCCATCAAGTGTATCAATTCCTGCATACCAAACGATAAGCCCGATTGCAATCGCACCGATGAGATCAACACCCGGATAAAAGAGAGCATAATAAAAAATTGATTTGATGTTTGCATCGCGGTGTGCGGCATTAATTTCCTTAAATTTATTGTATGATTTCTTTTCCCGGTTGAATATCTGATCGACCATCATACCGGTGATATGTTCCTGCATGAATGTATTGATTCGAGCAATTTGTAAACGGACTTCACGATATGCTTCGCGGGCTTTCTTGCGGAAGAGGAATGTACCATAAAACAACAATGGGAGAACGCTGAGCGATAGCAGCGCCAGCTCCCAGCTCATAGTGAACATGAAATAAAGAATTCCAATAATCGTAAAAACGTCGCTGAATACCATTACGATTCCGGATGAAAACATTTCATTCAAAACTTCAACATCGTTTGTAACGCGAGTTATAAGCCGACCAATCGGATTTTTATCGTAAAACTTGATGCTGAGATTTTGAAGATGAGTAAACACCTGCATCCTCAGATCGAAAATTGTTTTTTGACCAATCCACTGGGTTAGATATGCACTGACGTATTGTACAAATCCACGGATGACGAGCAACCCTAAGAATGCAATCGCGGTAATCAGCAAACCGTGTTTATCGTTGTTGGCAATATTTGTATCAACGGCGTACTTCGTGAACCACGGACGCACCGCTTCCATACCTGATACAAGCACGCTCAGGAAAATTCCAAGAACAACATGCCACCTGTACGGCTTCAAATACTTAATGAGCCGCCTCATCAAGCGAGTGTCGTATGCCTTACCGAGAATTTCTTCGTCAATCATTGGCAGCCAAGTAAAAAGTAAAAAGGTAAAAGTAAAAAAGGTTACAAATCATTTCTTATTTTTTTATCTGATTCTTTGACTTGCCCCGAAGTTTGCTAACTATAGCACCTAAAATTTTCTTGATTTCCTCTGCTTCGATAATCAAATCTTCAAGTCTTTTCCTTTCAATCATTTTTGATCCATCTATCAACCTTAACCAATAGTGTGTTTCTCTTGCCTCTTTAAGAGCAACGCTCATCTTATAGATATAATCATCCTTGCTGAATGCAGCTACAGCTTCTTCAATCCCGACATATGTCGGGACTCCGACAGAAGCTCCGGATCGTAATATTTGTTTGCCGAGTACATATCCAGCTGTATTGTTTGGTAATTTCACCGAAAGATTGATAATCCTCAAGCCAAAATTAAAAGTTCGGTCTTTAATATCTTGATACATAATTTCTCCTTAAACATTTTTTTATTTTTTAATTTTGACTTTTGAATTTATTACAAGTGTTCAAGTTCTTCCTCTAACAATTGCTTCTCGTACAAATCAGCATAAATACCACTAATTGCAACAAGCTCATCATGAGTTCCCCGCTCAACAATCTCACCGTTATCAAGCACAACTATCATGTCGGCATTTTTCACTGTTGAGATGCGGTGACTGATGATAATGCTTGTTCGATCTTTCATTACATTGCGGAGACGTTTTAAAATTTCTTCTTCCGTGTAAGTATCGACGGCTGAAAGAGCATCGTCAAGAATTAAAATTTTCGGATTACGCATTACTGCACGTGCGATACTTGTTCGCTGTTTCTGCCCGCCTGAAAGTGTGATGCCGCGTTCACCGAGCATGGTATCGAACTCCTTCGGAAAATCTTTTACATCCTTTGATATCTGAGATACGTCTGCCGCATTTAAAATTCCATCCATTCCGCCAGAGGCGGACAAGCTTTCCAACTCGGTTCCATATGAGATGTTTTCTGCAAGTGTATCGGAGAAAAGAAACGTTTCTTGCTGAACGTAGCCGATGTTCAAGCGAAGAACTTCAAGTGGAATTTTTTTGACATTGATTCCATCAATCAGAAGTTCACCAGCTGTAACATCATACAAACGTGGAATAAGATTGATAAGTGTCGATTTACCTGAGCCGGTATATCCGACAATTGCCAGCGACATCCCCCTGGGGATTTTGAGGTTTACGTTTTTAAGTGTCGGTGTGTCAACATTTTTATGTGCAAAGAAAACGTTACGGAATTCAATGCTGCCTTTAATTTCTTTAATTAAATTATCCGTTTTATTGGTATCCTGAATATCCGGCTCGGTGTCCATTATCTTTATTAATCTTCCCATCGAAGCCGCCCCTTGCTGTAGAAGATTTGTAACCCAACCGAATGCAATCATGGGCCAAATTAACAATGTGAGATATCCGAAAAATGCTGTGAGTGTGCCAATGGAAATTTCACCGTTGATGACCTTCAGCCCGCCAACATATACCGTGATAACGAGCGAAGAGCCGACAAGTAAAAACATGAGGTGCCAAAGTATCGCTTGGATTTTAGCTAAGACAAGATTTTTCTTAAGATATTTGAAGCTCAATTTTTTAAAGCGATCTATCTCGTATGCCTCGCGGACGTATGCTTTCACAATGCGAATGCCGGATAAATTTTCCTGTGCCCGCGTAGTTAGTATTGAAAATTGTTCCTGCCTCTCCTCGAACTTTTTATGGATTTGTTTCCCCAATTTATAAACCGCATACGAAACCAGAGGCATCGGGATGAGAGCATACAAGGTCAACTGCCAATTGGTAAGAAACATCATCACGAGAACCATCGAAAGCGTCATAATTGTATCGCTGGGATACATTATGCCTGGACCAACCACATTGCGTACCGAGCCGATATCGTTTGTTGCATGTGCCATCAAATCACCGGTGGGTGTGTTCTGATAATACGAGAGGGAAAGTTTCTGGATATGCTTGAGGAAATCGTTCCTAAGATCGAACTCGATATGCCGAGAGACTACAATGATTGTTTGTCTTGTTAGATATGTGAAAATTCCGGCAATGAGGTTTAACGCTATAAGAACAACGGCATAAATAAGCAGACTTGTTCCGTCGATTGATCTTGTTTCAAGTCCGGCTTTCAATTTATCGATAGCAACTCCCACAATCCGCGGCTGGAAAACAGTGAAGATATTGCTCATCATCACTGTGAGAAGTCCCCACAGCAGTGTGCGCTTATATTTTTTAAGATATGGAAGTAGTCGAAGTAATGATTTCATAAATTTATCTTGCCGTCACCCTGAACTTGTTTCAGGGTCTCTGGTTAGCCATGAATAGATTCCGAACCAAGTTTGGAATGACGGGTATGAATAAGATACGAAACTATAACATTAAATTCTTGGCGGGAGTTTCGGGTTGTAGAACTCTGATTTCTTTCAATGATAGAACGAACCAGAAATCGGAGTTCTTCTTTGTATAAAAACCAGAATCATGCAACTTGAATATTGAAACCTCAGTTCTCTACCATTCCCTGCAAGTTTGATTATCCAATTACTTCAAACCACGTATACTTATGTAAAACTTTCGGCACAACAACTTTTCCTTCCGGCGTTTGGTAATGCTCTATGAGTGCCGCAACTACACGCGGCAGGGCAAGCGCTGAGCTGTTGAGAGTATGAACAAATTCCGGTTTTCAGTTCGCATCTTATCATACGGTGAGGATTTGTTCCTCAATGGGAAGCTTACTTAAAACCAATTGCTTGAGGTCCAATATGCGGCTTGCATTATCAATGTCAAGTCCGACGATATTGCCCTTATCATCATAATCAACCACTACACCCTTTGAAATTTCACGGCTCTCAACGCTTGGTTTCGAAGACAGATCAATATATAAAGAATCTGTGTCTGGATAATATTTAAGTTTCATGTTTAAATCCTCTATCAATAAATCCGTTATGAATAGTTATTTTATCTTTGAGCGTTACAACTCTAATTACTTTATTCCCCAGCTCGGGTATTTTTCCCCAGAATCGAAATCGGTTATCATCCTGTGCTTCTACACGAATTGGATTCTCAACAACATGAATGCACCACTCTTTCTTGAGATAAGGGCGCTTTCGCAAGACTTCGTTCTCAAAATACGCTGTGAATTTATATTCCATCTCTAGCTTATAATGCTCACACTGTTATAATGTAACGAGAACCGCTTAAAAACACAATCTCGTTAGAGACTACTTGATCAAACTTATCCAATTACTTCAAATCCTGTATACTTATGCAAAACTTTCGGTACAATCACTTTCCCTTCGGGTGTCTGGTAATGTTCAAGTATAGCCGCAACAACTCGCGGAAGCGCTAAGCCCGAACCATTTAAAGTATGAACAAACTCTGGTTTCCCCTCACCCCGCGGTCGGAAGCGGATGTTCATTCGCCGCGATTGGAACGCTTCAAAAATGCTGATTGACGAAACCTCGAGCCAGCGCTGCTGTCCAATCGACCAAACTTCGAGATCATATTTCTTTGATTGAGTGAAACCCATGTCACCAGCACACATGAGAAGCGTGTGGTAATGCAAACTTAACTTCTGGAGAAGCAACTCGGCGTCTTCACGCAGCCCTTCAAGTTCGTTATAAGAAAGTCCCGGGTGTACAAACTTTACAAGTTCAACTTTGTCAAATTGATGAAGGCGATTTAATCCGCGTACATCCTTACCGTACGATCCGGCTTCGCGCCGGAAACAGGGTGTATATGCACAATACTTTATTGGAAGTTGATCCTCTTTTAAAATTTCATTGCGGTGAATGTTCGTAACCGGTACTTCGGCAGTTGGAACAAGATAAAGATCATCTTTGGTTGCAACATACATCAAATCTTCTTTATCGGGAAGCTGCCCTGTGCCGGTAGCGCTTTCAGCGTTAACCATAAGCGGCGGCTGAACTTCCTTATATCCTCTTTTTAAAGCTTCATCAAGGAAGAAGTTGATAAGAGCTCGTTGAAGTTGTGCGCCTTTCCCTTTGTAAAGTGGAAATCCTGCCCCCGTTATTTTCACACCGCGCTCAAAATCTATTATATCAAGTTCTTGAGCGATCTCCCAGTGAGGTTTGGGTTTGAAGTCGATCACCGGCGGCTCGCCCCATTTTGCAATCTCCTGATTATCAACGGGCATTCTACCTCCGGGCACAGAAGGATGGGGAATGTTTGGAATGGTTAGCAATAATTGGTTCAGGTTTTTTTCATTTTCTGCGATTTGATCGTCGAGCGATTTAATCTGTATCTTCACTTCATCCATTTGTGCTATGGATACGGAGGCATCTTTCTTGTCCCTCTTTAACTTTCCGATTTCTTCCGAAACGACATTGCGTTTGTTCTTCAATACTTCAACTCGTTGAAGAAGATCTCGCCGCTGAGCATCGAGTTTTATAACTTCATCAATATTATCTTCAGCACCTTTTTTGCGGATGCCGTCTTTCACTAATTCTGGATGTTCACGAATGAATTTTATATCTAACATATAACTAAGCTTCCTTATTTCGGATTTTTGTTTGTTTCGGGCTGATTACTAAAAGCTTCTAATTGATTTTTAAAGACTGTCAATCCATGAGAAACGCCCGACATTTTTAATCCCAGCTCCGTTTGTGCCTTTAGTGTAATCAATCCTGATTTTAATGGGCGGGGTGCCGGCTGTTTAAAAATTGTTGATTTCACAGGTGCAATCAATTTCTTATTGAAATTGAAAATGTTAGCAAGTGTCAGGGCAAAATCATACCTACTAACCATCTCGGCACCCGCTATGTGGTACACACCGACTTTTTCAAGTTCGATGATTTTTAAAATTGCGTAGGCGAGATCATCTGCAAGCGTAGGATTACCAAATTGATCATCTACGACACTGATTTGTTTTTTTTCATTTAAATTTTTATAAAGCCATAATGCGAAATTTATTTTAACATTAAATCCAAAGCCGTACAGAACCATCGTTCGAATAATTGTTACGGGGATACCGCTCGTGGCTAAAATGTTTTCGCTTGCTAATTTGGTTCGACCATAGTAGCTAATTGGATTCGGGCGATCAAGCTCGGTGTAAGGACCATAGGAGCCATCAAATACATAATCTGTTGAGAGGTGAATAATCTGTGAGCCAACGAGCTTCGCAGCGTAGATTAGATTTTCAACACTTCCGACATTCACCTGCCATGCAAGTCCACGTTCTTTTTCACACAGATCGACGTCGGTTACCGCTGCTGTATGTACAATAACGTTCGGCTCGAATTCGTCAACGAGTTTTCTGACTTCTTGACGTCGTGTGAGATCAAGCTGACGGTAAGGAATTATTTCTTGGTCGAAGACTGACCGCTCTTCCAGCGAGGTAGTTAGCAGAGGATAGTTAGTTCTTGAAAGAAGCTCGACTGTTTTTTGTCCTAACAAACCGTTGCTTCCCGTGATGAGGATGCGCTTCATTGTTAACGTAAGCTTTCTTCAAGAATAACGGAGGTAGATGTTTTTTCGTCGCGGTATTTGATAATGATGGGTGTATACATTGAAAGCCCATGTTCTTTTGAAAAGGTATCGGAGATTTGCCGACTGCCCGGGACCACAACGGCTCCCTCAGGAATTTCAAGCGGGGCTTTAGAAGATTTTTTATAAATAGTTTTCTTCACGAGATCGTAAACAGGTGTAGAACCGGTGAGTATGACGCCGGCACCGATAACCGACCGATTTTTTAGGATAGCACCTTCATAAATTCCGCAATTGCCGCCGATGAAAACATCATCTTCAACGATTACAGGTAAAGAACCAATCGGTTCCAACACACCACCAATTTGTGTCGCGGCGCTAATATGTACTCGCTTGCCGATTTGCGCACACGTTCCAACAAGCGCATGAGAGTCGATCATTGTTCCTTCATCCACGTAGGCACCGATATTCACATACGATGGGGGCATTATCACAACGCCGTTTGCAACGAATGCACCATCGCGTACAACGCTGCCGCCTGGAACAATTCGTACTCCATCATCAACCGAGAATTGCCGCACACCCATCGTATCTTTATCAAAAAAATTAAACACATCGTTTTTTGAAACCATGTTTAGCACACCAAAACGAAAAGCGAGCAAAATTCCTTTTTTCACCCAATCATTGACTCGCCATGAGCCGCAATAATTATCTGCCGCCCGGGCATCGCCCTGATTCAATACGGTTTTTAGTTGTTCGATTACCTGAAGAGCATCATCCCGATCAATTTTTTCGATCGGTTTGTCATATAATTGTTCGATGATTTGCTGGAGAATCATATCAGCCCTAATTCTTTCAGTATCGTTTGCATTTTCGGTCTAAGGTTACGACTGAGCGGAACAAGCGGTAATCGATATTGTTCTTTAATCATTCCCATTTGTGCAAGGATTGCTTTTACAGGAATCGGATTTGATTCAACAAAATTAAAATTCATCAAATCCAGAAGTTTATAGTGGATTTTGGATGCCTGAGAGAAATTTCCTTTCAAGCACAATCGTACCATATCAGAAAAAAGCTTAGGTGTCTCGTTTGCAACAACAGAAACAACCCCATCTGCTCCAAGTGCTATCAGGGAAAGCGTAATGGCATCATCACCCGACCAAACTCCAAATCCGTTAGGTCTATGGTGTAGAATTTCCATAATCTGTCCGAAATTTCCCGATGCTTCCTTGATTCCGGCAATATTCGGAAATTCTTCTGTCAGCCGGAGTGTTGTTGCGGCTTCAATGTTACTGGAAGTTCTACCCGGAACATTGTACACAACAATCGGTGCATCAATCTCGGATGCGATTGCAGCATAATGCCCATAGAATCCTTCTTGTGTTGGTTTATTGTAGTATGGTGCGACTGAGAGGATTGCATCAGCTCCAGCGTCTAACACATGTTTCGAGTGTTCAATTGCTTTACTTGTGGAGTTACTTCCTGCGCCAGCGATTACTTTCACGCGACCTTTTGCTTGCCTGACAACGATAGAGACAACCCGCGTCTGTTCCTCATCTGTGAGCGTGACGCTTTCACCAGTTGTTCCTGTTGGAAGGATTGCTTCTACACCGCCTTTGATCTGAAACTCGACAAGTTTCCTGAGAGTGGCTTCGTCAACCTCACCTTTAAGCGTGAATGGTGTTACGAGAGCTGTACCTGTTCCTTTAAATAATAAATTTCGTTTCATATAAATTTAAATTGAAGTTATAACATCCTTCATCGTGAAGATCCCTTTCTTGCCTTTCAGCCATTCGGCGGCAAGCAATACCCCTATTGCGAAACTGGTTCGGTTCTTTGCCGAATGAACCAATTCAATCGAATCACCTTCCGAATCGAATAAAAGCCGATGTACTCCGATTACATTTCCAACTCGCGTTGAGGTAACATGAAGCTGCGACGGTTTGATTTCTTTGTGAGAAGTTTCGAGAAGCATTTCTTTTTTTCGTCGGATGTGCTTGAGGATAATTTGTCCCATCGTAAGGGCTGTGCCGCTCGGGCTGTCAACTTTTCCTTTATGGTGAGTCTCGTGAATTGAGATATCATAGCAATCGAATCTGTTAAAAACATTTGCAGTAGACGATATCATCTGAAAAAAAATGTTCATTCCGAGCGAAAAATTTGGGGAATAGAGCAATCCTATGTTCGCATCCTTCACTATCTTCTCAATCTCCTTCAGTTTATCGTACCATCCCGTTGTACCAACGACGATATTTTTTCCACAATCAGCAACAACTTTGATGTTTTCAATAACAGCGGTCGGTGTTGAGAAATCTATGCACACATCGACATCTTTTAGCGATTGTTTAGTGATGCCCATAGCACGGAGGTTGTTCTCAAGAGTGAAAATTTGTTTAATCTTGATGTTCTTCTCAGGTGCAACGCGCTCGACTTCTTTTCCCATCTTACCATAACCAACTAATGCAATATTCATAATATTTTCTCCTTCTCGTTAATCTTTCTTAAGCGAAACTTCGAAAGTTGATCGATATTAATCGAGCCGGGGAGCTGGGCATTGTATGATGCAACACGGTTGGCAAATTCTGTCGATAAAATTATATTTTTCGTTTTCATATAATGCGCACAGTATGCTGCCGCGAAGACATCGCCACACCCCGTGGTATCAATCACATTTTCTGATTTTACAGCAGGTATATCAAATCGTTTTACCTGTTTGTGATTATTAATAAATACCGTACTGCCATTCTCACCACGTGTAATATGCAAAGCTTTTGTGTTCAGAGCAAGTATGTGCTGACTGAGCGCAGACTCATCAAGTTGTTCGATGCTGATTGATTTTGCTTCTTCCTCATTCATTTGTACACCATGCAGCATGAAGAGCCATCGCCGCCAAGTATCGATTGGATGATAAAATCTTGTGAAATCATTATTGATGCCGCAAACTAAACAATGCACATCGAGATAAATTTCTTGATTCTTCTCTCGCGCCTCCATCCGAATCTCGTCAAAAGTTTCCAAAGTGATATCGAAACCTGAAATCATATTTATTAAAATCATTTCAGAATCTATATATGGGCGTATGCGTTTCCATGCAATCGGCTCGGAAATATTTCGAGAACACTCCACACGTTTTTCTCTATTTCGATACGTTAACCTGACGTGGTTTGTAGGACCACTGAATTTGAAAATCCCGGAAACATCAATATTCGGATAAATAGTTAGTCGTTCCAGAAGGTTGTCATAATCATTTTTTCCAACACCGAAAACCGGGAAGATTTTATCTTCGTCCTCCAGCAAATTTGCCAACGCAGCAAGTGTAAAAAATATTCCACCATAACTTTGTATCTCACTTCCGTCGGGATTTTCAATAACATCTAAACAAAGATGTCCTATGACAGTAATAGTCATATTAAATTTTTGCTGTGTATGGATAGTTGCCTGCTTCGCACATTCGCCATAATTGCTGACAAGGAAATCGATTTTCATATAATGCACGTCCAATAATTACAGAATCCACACCAAACGGCTCTAATTCTTGAAGCTTTAATAAATGATCGAGTCCTCCAATTCCGCCCGAGACAGTGATACGCAAATTTGAATTTTTTGCAAGCAATTCAACTGCCTTAAAATTAGGCATTCTGGCTGCACCGTCTGTTAGTATGTCGGTATAGATTACTCGCTGAAAGCCGAGTTGATAAGCATTCAATGCTGCCGATAAAGGTGATATGCCTCCATCTTCCCCGCCTTTTACTGTTATGTGATAATTATTAACGTCGATTGCCAGCGCAATTTTATTTGGCCCATAAACATCAAGCGAGCGTTTTGCTTCATCAGGATTTTCAATGAACATTGTACCAATAACTACACGATATATACCATTTTTGAAGGCATCCTTCACGTTTTGAAAAGTGCGTAGTCCGCCGCCAAGCTCAATTGGAATGTCAACACTCTTTAATATTTGTGTGATAATACCGAAATTGACTGGACGACCTTGTTTTACGCCATCAAGATCTGTAACATGAATAGATTTTGCATTTTCTTTCCGCCATAATTTTGCGATTTCAATTGGAACTTTGCTATATGTAAACCCGTTTGTCCCTTCGATGTCTATTGCACATCTTCCGTTCTTTATCTCAATAGATGGAATTATCAAAATCATTTGTTATGAACCCGTATTAAGAATATTATTAACATATTTTAAAAATGCAGAATTTTTTTTTGAAATTCAAACAAGTGTAATTATATTATAATCGGTGAAGGCATCAACTAAATATATAGCCATTCTCTTTGCTGTTCTCTTTCATTTAAATTTATTCTCCCAGCAACCCAAAGCAGTCGTTATCATTACGCTTGATCAATTTCCATACTATTACATACAGCGTTTTCAGCCATACTTCTCGGTTGATGGGGGCTTTAATTATCTGATTCAACACGGAGCAAATTTTGAGAATGTGAAATTTGAACATGCTCTCACCAAAACTGCACCGGGTCATGCTGCAATAAGCACCGGTACATACGCAAATATTAATGGCATCATTTCCAATGGCTGGTACGACCGTGATAAGAAAAAATATATAAACAGTGTGTCTGACGACTCTGGTCATATAATCGGTAACAATCAGGGCGGGAAATCACCGAAAAATTTACTGATCTACACTCTTGGCGATATGCTGCGTATCCATTCTAACTTCAGATCTAAGGTGATTGCTATTTCGAATAAAGATCGATCAGCTATTCTGATGGCAGGAAAATTAGGCACCGCGTACTGGATCGCTGAGTCTCTTATCGTTACTTCAACATATTATATGCAGTCACTTCCATCGTATGTGAAAGCAATAAACACATCTGGGTTGATCAGAGATTACTTCGGGAAAACATGGAATGAAATTAATCCATCGATAGCTGCGATTTTGTGTGACGAGGATAATGTCCCCTACGAAGCCGACTGGGGTAAGATCGGGAAAGCATTCCCCCATCACATATATGGTGATAACTCCTCGAGCATTACGCCATCATATTATCAGTCTCTTGAATTGTCACCCCATTCCACCGAGTTTCTGCTCAATGCTGCCTGCAGTGTTTTTACGGCGGAGTCGCTTGGATTGAGAGGGATTACAGATATGTTGTTCGTCGGTATTTCGGTAACTGATGAAATCGGCCATGCGTATGGACCCGACAGCCGGGAAACGTTCGACAATATTCTTAGAACAGATAAAATGCTTGGAGATTTTTTCTCGTTTATAGATAACAAAATCGGGCTAAGTAACTGCATCATCGCACTTACGAGTGATCACGGGGTAGCTCATATCCCCGAATTTCTTAAGAAAAAATCTCCAGATGTACAGGCGGGGAGAGTGAGCTCGAAAATGATGGCAATTTATGCGAAGCGGATTCTTGAAAATAAATTTGGGCAAACAGAAAGGGAATCATGCATAGAATATGTCAACGAATGTGATATTTACTTTAACCACGATATTTTATTTAAAAATGGTATCACTCTTGAAGCTGCCTCGCAAGTTTTAAAAGATTCATTTATGGTGTTACCATTCATTGCGGAGGTGGTAACACGCCCGGTACTTGAAGTAAAAAACATTCAGAATCCTGTCGCTGTTAAAGTGAAAAAATCTTTTCATTCTCATCGCAGCGGTGATGTGCTTTATGTATTGAAACCAAATTTTATAATGAGTGGAGATAGTGTTGGCACAAACCATGGTCAACCGTATGATTACGATTCCCATGTGCCGCTCGTCTTTTATGGAAAAATGTTTTTAACCGGAACTTATAAAATACCCGCACAACCCATCGATCTTGCCCCAACCATTGCAGCAGCTTTGGAAATTGAATGTCCGCAACCGTGCGAAGGAAGGGTGTTGAAAGAAGCATTAAGGTTATTTGAAGATCCTAAGAACCGCTGAAATCATACTGCTTTTTCCAGCATCAGTTTTGCTAATTTTTTCTAACTCCCCTTCATCAAGCCATAAACCATTGCAGGAAAAACACCGGTCAATTTCTACTTCTTGGTACGTAATTGTTTGAAGCTCTGACCCACACTTAGGACAATGCATCCAGTGGAGCTGCTTTAATTCATCGCGCTCTTTTTGTTTTAGAGATTTTTCCCGCTCTTCAGCAAGCTTCTTTTTCTTCTGAGCTTCTAATCGTGCAAAGTATTCTTCTTCTTTTTCGCTCGGTTTCAGAGGCATTGATATTATCCTTTCTTTGATGTTATTATCATTTTGAAGTTAAGACATTTTTTATATTTTTTCAACTGGCTGCGGTAGATAAGGTTTAACGAAGATTACCTCTTCCCGCTCTAATGTTACTGTTCCTGCTGGAGCGCCTTTCGGTTTTCTTACATATTTTCGTTCAGTATAGGCAACAGGGACATTGTTTGCTTTTCGCATTTTACTGTAATATGCTGCAATACTTGCCGCCTGATATATTGTTTCCTTTGGGATATCTTTCACACCACTTTTCACCTTCAGAACAGTATGAGATCCGCTTGAACCGCGAGCATGAAACCATAAATCATTTGGTTTTGCATATTTCATCGTGAGAAGATCGTTATTTGCACTGCTCTTACCAACCCATACTTCATAGCCACCAGCCACCTGAAAAATCCGGAATGGGGGTAACTCATCTTCAAATCTATTTCCTATCATTTTAAAAGCCCGTAATTCTTTTTCGTATACTTTTTTATATTCTTTGACCTCAACTTTTGATTGACAGACTTGAAGTGAATCAAGCAATTTTTTAACTGTATCGATCTTTCTATGTAAGTCAATAATCCGTTTTTGAGTTTCTTTCTCTGCGGTTCTTGCACGCCGTGCCTTCTCAAAATATCGTTCGGCGTTTTGTACAGGCGTCAATTCAGGATTAAGATCAATTTCAATATAGTCAGAATCTCCACCGATATTTTCGAGAGAAATGTGCTTCATACCTTTTTTAAGATGTTGTAAGCTTGCAAGCAGCACATTTCCGATATGATCGCACTCCGATGGATCGGTTAACTTTGCTCCGCTCGTTTCTTCAAAGGCCCGTTGAGCGCGATGCAACTCGTGCTGTAGCTTGTTTGACAATTCAACCTTCTCGTCTGAAATACTTTGTTCTTTAAACGTTTGAGCGAGATAGACGCGAATCGCATTATTGACAGAAGAAAATGTTTCGACTTGATTATCCTCAAGATGATGAAGGGGAATAATTGATAGTATTTTTTCTTTTTCACTTAAAGTATATATCCTTGGAGATGGCTGAAAAGCTTCCTTCCATAAACGCTGTAATTCACGATGTACAATCGTTAACTCATCGAGGTGGAGATTTTTTATTAGGGTTGGTTCAAGTATTTTTGCCCGGTGCAAAATTTCACGCACATAAACGGAACCAAGTATTGGAAATAATTTTTTAATCCCCGTTAGTATTGAGACCTCTGCCGTATTCGTTATCTTGCTAAGAAAGTGTTGAAGGTCAGTTAGGATGTTTTGGTCTAAATCCCGGCTTTGTATAGAAAATAATTTTCCTTTCAATTCCTTGTTACGTTTAAATGATTTGAGAATCGTATTATGTTCATCGACAAGAATAATGTTGCTCGATTCCGTGTTGTAAAGTTGAATGAAGAGTCTTTTGCTTGAATCAAGCTCTATAATGATCGTTCGATCTGTTGGATGAATCGATATTTGTTGAAGTGTTGATCCGGCAATGTTATTGAAGAGGTCGACTGTATTTTTAGTTGCCCGTTTACTTTGGTCACGCAATACGATGTAATTAAACCGCGTTTTTACCGAGACACAAAGTGATTTACAGGTTTTCTCATCGTGGATTTTATTAAGAGTAACAATAAGCTCGTCTTTTGTTTGGGTAAACGACTCTATGATAAGAGTATTTTGAAGAAAGGGCTGAAGCTCTTGAATAAAAGCGCGCAGTGTGAAATAATGGACTATCATGTTCACAATATATTTAAAAACTCAATGTTTCTCAATAATTTATTTTTGACAAGGTGAAAAAACTGTGTTGAATATGTTAAAAGGTTTTTCTTGACGTACGTTTGAATATTTCGTACCTTATAATAGAAAATTTTCCAAATATTGTTGTTTTTTAAATGATTTCAAGCATGACAGGTTATGGTCGGGGGGAAGTAACGGAAGAGCAGATCACTGCTGTTGCAGAGGTGCGTTCTGTCAACAGCCGTTATTTTGAAGTTACATCAAAACTGCCGCGCACGATGTCACTTAGAGAGAATGAAGTAAAAGAGCTGTTACGGGCAAAATTTGTTCGGGGCAAGATAAATGTTGTATTGAGTATTACTCATGAAAATACAAACGAAGTCCCATTAAAGATTAACACAACTGCTGCGAAGTCTTTTTACAAGCTGTTAAATGATCTCCGTAAAGCGGTAAAGATTCAGGAAAAAATAAAGCTCGAGCATCTTTTGAATTTTCCAGAGGTAATCGAGATCAATGAATTCGAAAAAGGCGATGAGCGGGAATGGCTCATCGCAAAGGAATCCTTGAACAAAGCTCTTGATGAAGTAGTTTTGATGCGCCGCCATGAAGGCGGAGAATTGTTAAACGATCTTTTACAAAGAATAAAGCGAATCGATGAAATGATCGACCAGATAGAAACTATCTCGAGAGATCGTTTGCCTGAAGAGCGAAAAAGGTTGGAAGAACGAGTGAAAGAATTGGTTAACGATCAGTCAGTTATTGATAGCAATCGCTTAGAACTCGAATTCGCACTGATGGTTGATAAACTCGATACAACCGAAGAGTGTGTTCGGTTTCGCAGCCACAACAAATATTTTGTGAAATCATTTTATAACGAAGAAGCTGCGGGTCGCAAATTAAATTTCCTTACTCAGGAAATGAATCGCGAGGCAAACACGATAGGAGCAAAAGCGAATAATGCCGAAATTGCTCATCTTGTTATTGTCATCAAAGAAGAATTGGAAAAAATACGAGAACAATTACAGAACATTGAATAGTTCATAAAACTGTAAATGTCTCATCCAAAGTTGATAGTTATCTCAGGTCCGAGTGGTTGTGGAAAAACAACTATAGCCAGAGAAATCCTCACGCGATATCCCGATATTGGTTTCTCGGTTTCAGCAACAACACGACCTAAGCGAAACACAGAAGTAGAGGGAAAAGATTATTTTTTCATCTCTAAAAATGAGTTCGAGAAAAAAATAAATCAAGATGAGCTGATTGAGTGGGAACAGATATATGGTGACTATTATGGATCGTTGAAAAGTGAAGTTGAAAAAGCGATAAACAATGGCACCTCGATACTATTTGATATTGATGTAAAAGGCGCTCTTTCAATCAAAGAAAAATATCCAAAGCACTCGATACTAATTTTTATTAAACCACCAAGTTTAAAATTACTTACTGATCGACTAAGGAACCGAAAAACGGAAACCGCCGAAACACTCAATAAACGTATGGAACGTGTAACAATGGAGCTTGACCGAGCTAAAGAGTTTGATCATTGCGTTGTTAACGATGTCCTTGATAAAGCAGTAACATCGGTTGATGCAATCATTACAGATGAGATGATCAGAAAAAACAATAAATTTTAACTAACATAGAAATAAAACCATTTAAGGAAAGATTACTAATGCCGATAAAACCAATAGAGATTGATAAACTGAGCAATAAATGTGAGAATATTTATGAAGCGATCGTTGTGTTGTTGAAGCGTGCCCGCCAGATAAATGAGGAGATGAAAGTTGAATTTAACCAGCGCGTAGAGATGCTGCAACCGAAAGTCTTTGAGCCGGAAGAAGAAACTGAGCAGCCGCAAATAAATCCAGATCAGATCCTGGTTGCACAAGAATTCGAAAAACGTCCGAAACCAACGGAAGCTGCCATAGAAGAACTTAATAAAGGCTTACTAACTTATAGATACAAAGACGAAGAACCCAAGTTATAGGATATCTGAAGGCGTTTACTTTAAAAGAAAAATATGCTGAAGGGGAAAAATATTCTCATCGGATTGACGGGTGGAATTGCAGCTTATAAAATTCCTCAGCTCATTCGCGATCTCAAAAAGAGTGGTGCATCGGTAAAAATTGTCATGACTGATGCAGCGAAGGAATTCGTTACACCCCTCACCTTATCAACTGTCAGCGGTAACGAAGTTGTAATGGGAAATTTTCCACAGTCAGATTCTAATGTTCTATCCGCCGGCACATGGCATATCGATCTGGCGCAATGGGCGCACGTAATGCTTATCGCTCCCGCAACTGCAAATACTATTGCAAAACTTGCACACGGGTACGCCGATAACGCAGTTACCACATTAGCTCTTGCAATGCGCGCTCCAGTCGTTGTTTCACCCTCGATGGATGTGGATATGTGGCAAAGAACCCAAACCCAGAATAATATTACCTCCTTGCGAGAGTTAGGATATATAATTCTGCCTCCCGAAGAAGGTGAACTTGCAAGCGGTTTGGTTGGTCAGGGGCGACTGCCCGACCTCCCTAAAATACAAAATGCAGTGGAAGAAATTTTACAATTTGCTCATCAAGATTTCAGAGGAAAAAAAATATTAATTACCGCAGGACCAACTCGCGAAGCCATTGACCCTGTACGATATATCGGCAATCGGTCTTCAGGGAAAATGGGTTTTGCTCTCGCTACGGCAGCCGCCCATCGTGGCGCGGAAGTTAAACTTATTACAGGACATGTTCAGATCCAGACACCGAAGAACGTTCATCGTATTGATGTAGAAAACGCTCAGCAGATGTACAATGCCGTAATGAAACACAAAAAAGGAACAGATGCAATCATTATGGCGGCAGCAGTTGCGGATTTTACACCAATAAATTCTTTTTCAAAAAAAGTTAAAAAAGAAGAGTTAGATAATGACACCCTCCTTCTCAAGCTGAAAAAAACAAAAGATATTCTTCACTCTTTAGGCGAGGGAAAGAAAGAAGGTGTGCTTGTTGGCTTTTCTTTGGAAACACATAACGACATCCACAATGCGATGGAAAAATTGAAGAGAAAAAAACTGGATCTTATCATTTTGAATAATCCCAAGAAAAAAGGTGCTGCCTTCGATTCCGACACGAACATTGTTACTATCATCTCAAAAAACGGAAAAATCGAAAAGTTAAAGAAAATGCCGAAGTACGACGTTGCTAACGAAATCCTGAACAGAGTCTCGAAATTATTGAAATGAGAGGATACTTTGTTGGCAAAAACATTGTCGGAAATCCTTGAGAATACAAAACGTTATTTTATGCAGCAGCAAGATTTATTTGGAAATATCATTTACACCGAGGAAAAGCAAACGAAAAAACCAGACACTAAAAAAATATCATTCTCATATCCGGATGAACCCTGGACAAATTTACAAACGGTCGACGAACTCGAAAAGAACATTAACACATGTATTAAATGCCAGTTAGGCAGTCAGCGATTAAATTTTGTCTTCGGTGTCGGCAATCCAAAAGCCGAGGTTATGTTCGTCGGTGAAGCACCGGGTGCCGATGAAGATGCACAGGGTAAGCCATTCGTTGGCAGAGGAGGTCAGCTTCTAAATAAAATTTTAGAGGCGGTAAATCTAAAGAGAGAAGAAGTATTTATATGCAATATTTTAAAATGCAGGCCACCGAATAATCGCGACCCCGAATCCTTTGAGATGGAAACATGTACACCCTATTTGTTTAAACAGATCGAGTTGATTCAACCAAAATTTATTATTTGTCTCGGCAGAATTTCAGCCCAATGGTTATTGCAAACGAATGACTCTCTTACGGCAATGCGCGGTAAATTTCATGATTTTCGCGGCACAAAACTAATTGTAACGTATCATCCCGCTGCCTTGTTGAGAAATCCTAATTGGAAATATCCCGCATGGGAAGACATGAAAATGTTTAAAAAAGAATATGATCAAATGAAAGCAAACTGAATATGGCAAAGTCGAAGAAAAATATCGAATATCAACCATCGGTTGATATATCAACAACGGGGCGCATACCACCGCAAGCCGTTGATGTTGAAAAAGCAGTTCTCGGCGCCATGTTGATTGAAAAAGAGGCGGTTCCTAAAGTTATAGAGATGCTTGAGCCGGCGAGTTTTTACAATCCAACGCATCATAAATTTTTCCAGGCGATGATATCGCTATTTGAAAAGGGTGATCCGATTGACGCCGTAACGCTTGTCGAAGAGCTGCGGCGGCGAGGACAGTTAAATCCCACTGAAGATCCTCTGTACATAACCGAGCTGACAATGAGTACCGCCTCGCCCGCTAATGTGGATTATCATACACGCATTGTTTTAGAAAAATCATTGATGCGCAATTTGATATCTGCTTCGTCAGAAGTTGCTTCGCGAGCATACAGCGATACAGAGGACGCGCTTGATTTACTCGACGAAGCTGAATCGAAGATATTCCAAATCTCGGAGCGGCGAATGAAGAGATCGTTCACACCGATAAATCGCGCCCTTCATGAAACATTTGAAATGCTGCAAGAGATTCACGGTAAACATAGTGGTGTAACAGGTGTGCCGAGTGGTTTTTCGTTTCTTGATGAAAAAACAGGCGGTTTTCAGAAATCTGATTTAGTAATTGTAGCAGGACGACCTAGCCAGGGAAAAACGGCATTTGCCTTATCTGTCGCGCGCAATGCTGCCATGCACAAAGAGAAGAAAACCGCTGTTGGTGTTTTTAGTCTCGAAATGTCTGAAAGACAATTGATAATACGACTTCTCGCATCTGAAGCGAAAGTAAACGCACACGAATTAAGAACCGGACGGCTGCATGAAGACAAGTGGAAAAATCTGAGCCGAAACGTCGGCAGATTGGCAGAAGCGAAAATATTTATTGATGATACACCTTCGTTAGGCATTTTGGAACTTCGGGCTAAGGCGCGGCGTCTAAAAGCTGAGCATAATGTTGGACTTGTTATAATCGATTATTTACAGTTGGTTCAAGGTCCAAAAAACGCTGAATCGCGGGAGCGAGAAATTTCTATGATATCCCGCTCCCTAAAAGCGCTGGCGAAAGAACTTGATATTCCTGTAATGGCATTATCTCAATTAAATCGCGCAGTCGAAACTCGTGGCGATAAGCGACCAGTACTTGCCGACCTCCGTGAGTCTGGTGCAATCGAGCAGGATGCTGACGTTGTGGTATTTGTTCATCGTCCGGAAACATATAACATCGACACAATTAAGGATGAAGAATTAGGTAACATCCCTTCCGAAGGATTAGCTGAAATCATCATCGGAAAACAAAGAAATGGACCAACCGGCATCGTTCGGCTCCAATTCCATAAAGAGTATGCAAGTTTTGAAAAACTTGAGATGATGTTAACTCCTCCAGCCTTTTTACCCGAAGAAACGCCATTTTGATAAATTCTTGTTTTCCTCTCTATTATTCATTAACTTTTTAATAGACCTGCCCCTCGTTAATATGGGGCATATTGTTTTTTATGCCTAAAAAGATAAATATTTGCATACTTGGTTCGACTGGTTCTATCGGAAAAAGCAGTTTAGAAGTTATCGCAAATTTTCCGAATCGATTTCGTGTTGTCTGCCTATCTGCGCATAAAAATACAGAACTCCTGAGTCATCAAGTAGAACGTTTCAAACCCAAAGTAGTAGCACTGCATGATCACCACGCTGGAATCGACCTCGAAAATACTATGAACGGTAAGCTAAAAGTTTTTTCGGGAGAGAATGGCATTATAGAGCTTATCAAGCAGCCTGATATTGATATTGTAATCAACTCTTTGGTGGGATTTTCAGGATTACAACCAACAATTGAGGCAATCAAGTTAGGAAAAACGATTGCTCTTGCTAATAAAGAAACGTTAGTCGTTGCCGGAGAAATAATAACGAAGCTGTCAAAAAAATACAACGCAAGAATAGTACCGATAGATAGCGAGCATAGCGCACTGCTTCAGTGTTTGGCAGGAGAAAATCCGAAGAATATTGCAAAACTAATTCTAACCGCTTCGGGTGGACCGTTTCTAAATCTTAAGAAAAATGAATTTTCAAGAGTATCGGTTAAAGCAGCTCTTAACCATCCCAATTGGAAGATGGGAAAAAAAATCACAATCGACTCAGCAACTTTAATGAACAAAGGGTTAGAGGTAATCGAAGCCCATTGGCTTTTCAATTTACCAACTAATAAAATTGAGGTTCTTATTCATCCTCAATCCATTATTCACTCGATGGTCGAATTTGTCGATGGTTCTATCAAGGCACAGCTTGGTATGCCCGACATGAGAATTCCAATTCAATATGCATTGACATATCCCAACCGCTCCGCATCGCAATACCGTAGGGTTGATTTTCCGGTTCTTAAAGAGATGACGTTTTCTAAACCTGATTTGAAAAAATTCGAATGTCTTCAGCTTGCTTACGATGCCATTGAAATGGGTGGAACCGCCCCGGCAATTCTTAACGCAGCGAATGAGGTTGCAGTAGATTTATTTTTAAATAATAAGATCAAATTTAATTTGATACCGAAACTGATTCGAGGAGCTTTAAAACAAATTCCCATTAAAACATCACCACGACTCAACGACATAATTGAAGTTGTTAAAGAAACACGTATCGTTGTTAACGATATGAGTAAGTTTATAAGATAGAAAGGATTGTATGCACATTTTGAATATGATATTATACACAACGATAACTTTAGGAGTGCTGATATTTATACACGAGCTTGGTCATTTCCTTGCCGCAAAACTCCTGGGCATGCGGGTAGATAGATTTTCAATAGGATTTCCACCGAGAGCATTCGGTAAGAAAATCGGTGATACCGATTACTGTGTTTCATGGATTCCAATCGGCGGTTATGTTAAAATTGCCGGAATGGTAGACGAGAGTATGGATACTGAGTTTGCAAATCAGAAACCGGAGCCGTGGGAATATCGGTCGAAACCTATCTGGGCACGCATGGTTGTAATTTCAGCAGGTGTGATTATGAATATACTTCTTGCTGTAGCGATTTTCTCGAGCATTCATTTTGTTCAAGGTTCTTATATTGCCGAAACAACAGAAGTTGGATATGTTGTTGAAGAAAGTTTCTTTGAAAAAGCAGGATTAGTTAATGGTGATAAAATTCTATCGGTTAACGATAAATCTGTAAAACACTGGGATGAGATTCTGCCTCTAATTTATATAGAAAATTTAGGAAATGATATTACATTGAATGTTGAGCGGGAAGGTCGGCATGTTCAGATTTTTATTCCCGCAAAGACCGTTCCGTCTCCATCACAAAGCCAGGTTGGTATTATGGTAGCCCACACGGTTGCAATCATTGACGGTGTTGAACTAAATATGCCTGCCAGCGAAATGGGATTAATGATGGGAGATACAATCTTGGCAGTAAACGATATTCAAGTTACTCAAGCCCAAGTAATAAAACTCATCAAAGCCAACGCGGGCAAACAGGTTGCAATGAAGTTGAAACGGGGAAATGAAATACTAACAAAAACCACAACTGTTACCGAAGAAGGCAGAATAGGTATCAGGATAGGAAGCCGATATATTGGGCCATCAAAAAAAATTGAGTACTCAATCATAGGAGCTGTCGGTGAAGGCTTAACGGACATCAAAGTATCTGTTAATCTTTTTTATTTAACGATCAGTAAAATATTCAGTGGAAAAACTTCCGTCAAAGAATCATTAGGTGGACCAATTGCAATTGCTCAGTTAGCAACACAAAGCGCCGAGTATGGGTTTTTTATGTTTATTTGGTTTATGGCACAGCTAAGTATGAGCTTAGCGATAATCAACGTATTACCTATTCCTGCCCTTGACGGCGGTCACTTAATTATGTTATTTTTTGAAAAAGTATTCCGACGGGAAATCCCCCATAAAGTGAAAATTGCTATCCAGCAAGCGGGATTAATTCTATTGCTTGCATTTATGGCATTCATTATATATAACGACATCTCCCGTTTTTGACTTTGCGTGATAATACACACATCTTATTCCTTAGGCAAAAACTATATTATTGTAGATAAAAAATGGTTTTTATTGAATTTAACAGTGTAAATCTTTATTATATATGTAATAGTTAACAAAGGTTTTTATTAAGTGGGGTTGTTATGAAAATAATAAACGGAAATTTTAGATACGGTTTAATGTTTTTGATTTTGTTGTTCGTAATTAGTGTGATGGCGCCTCAAATGGCAAGCTCTCAATGCTTGAAAATGAGGGTTAGCATGATGCCATTTCAACAACTATCCCTCGCCGATATTGATCTCGAACACTTTGAAAGCAAAACATTATTATTTACTCTCTATATTCAAAATGATACATGTATTTCGGTTAATGTTCAACTTGATGTTTCATTGAGGATTACATTAGCAGACGGAACTCAGTTTCCGGAACCGGTTACTTTCAACACACTACCGTTTGAGGTGCCTCTCGGTGGAAGAGTTATAACGAACTTAATGATAGGTAAAAATTCCGAAATCAGGTCAAGAGAATTTAATTTACCCGCGGATATAAAGGAAAAGGTCCAAAATGTCGCACTTGCAACGGGGAAATTTCCAGCAGGCAGATATGAATTTGATTTCAAGCTTAGCAACGAACAGTACGAAGTGAATGTAGAGCCCAAGCCCGATCCAATTGAGATAAAAAATCCTTCCCGCGTTGAGCTTTTTTCGCCACGCGATGGTGAAACAACAAACGAATTTCCTCTTTTTGAATTTTTCCACGAAGGTAATAAAGGAGTTATTACAATTGCTGAAAAATTACCCGACCAATCCCGCGAGGATGCAATTATTAAAGAGCCACCTATGGATGAACAGCCATTAACAAAAGATCAAAACTCGTTTTTCTATTCGGGCGGCAGGCCCTTGGAGCAGGGAAAAACATATGTATGGCGTGTCGTGAGTAAAATTCTTGAGGTTGGAGGCACTGAAAATGAAATCTCCAGTTCTATTGGATTATTTACAGTTTCAAGCTCAACCCAGGGAAATCTTGACCCTCAAAAATTACCGGCAGATCCGATTCTTAAAATTCTCGAAGACCATTTGGGAAATCAGTATTCTGCAATTTTCGAGCAGATACATAAGGATGGATTTAAAACGAGCGGTCAGTATATACTAAATGGCACATTAATTTCGCGTGGTGAGCTTATGAAAATTATTAATGAGCTGAGGAAGCTTGATAATAACATCGAAGTGAGTTTTGAATAAAGGAGATTATAATTATGAAACACCGAACATTTATAAAAAGCAGTTTATTGGTGATTGCCAGTTTATTAATAATTAATTTATTCTCTGGCTACACATCAGATAATCCATCGCTCGCTGTCATGACAAAAGTTATTCAAGACGTTAAAAAGAAAATGGAAGCAGCCGATTGGACAAAAGCCGACAAGGGAGATATGCTATACAACGGAAATCAGGTACGCACAGCAAAAAAGTCGCTGGCGATTTTAAAATTCAAGGATAATAGTATTGTCCGTTTGCGAGAAGAATCAGAGTTAACTATTCATGGTGAAGGGCAACGCGGTACGATGACAAAGCAGGCACATCTTTACAAAGGCTCATTAGGGTTTGATGTTCAGAAACAAGGGAATGAAAAATTTCGTCTTTCATCTCCGACTTCCGTTGCATCCATTCGGGGCACAAAAGGAAAATGGAGCAGCGGTAATGGATACGATACATTAGTTGTAACAGAGGGTCTTGTCAATCTTAGAAATTTAGTATCAAATAATGAGGTTGATGTAGGAGCGGGATTTGTTGGTTTTTCTGACGAAACAGGGTCAGTTACATCGCGGGAAGCGACAGAACAGGAACTTAATCAAGCGGCAAATGCGGCAATTGGTGGAACATTGAATGAGCTGAAGCTTGAGTTACAGGATCCCGAGGGTAACAAAAAAGAATTGAAGCTGCGGTACAAACAATAAATTTGGTGCGAATTAATTGTAAATTTTGTATCTTGACATAACTAAAAAGGATAACCATCTTATAGTTATGAATTTGTGAAACGATTAATTACTGCAATTGTATTTCTTTTAACTGCATCATTTGCGCTGGCACAGGTAAGCGATAAAGTTGCAAAAGTAACTATCGGCTCAATTCAGCATGGTCAGCCGCTTACAATTCAAATTGATCTCATGCAATCAAACTTGCTCGATCAAGTTGAGATTGCATACCGACAGTTTGGTGAGCGAAATTTTAAACATACCGAAATGACGCTTACCAACAACACCGCTTCCTTTTCACTTCCTGCTGAAGCGCTTCATCCGCCGTTTATCGAGTATTATTTCATTCTCCATATTCGCGGGCAGGTTGACCCAGAAACCTATCCCCTGGAAAACGCAGAACAACAACCGTTCAGGATCGACCTCAAACCCGCTTCTGTGATTTCAAGCGAATTTACTATACTCAGCCCAGAACAGGATGAACATGTTTATCCGGAAGATTTTCTCATATCGTTTACACTTTACTATCCCGATTCATTAATTGATTTAAATTCTATTCAGATCTTTCTTGATGAAAATGATCTCTCAGCATATGCTTTGCGTGCAGAAGACCTTTTTGTACTGAAACCGGAAAATGCAAACATATCATTCAAAGGGGGACAACATACAATCCGTGTTGCTATTAAAGATACACTTGGAAACCCGGTGAAAAGCTTCTCATGGTATTTTACTGTAATCGGTGATGGCGTTAACCGAACCACGGGCAGATCATCAAGCCCATGGACATATTCATCTTCATTTCAGTTAGAAACACGACAAGAAAACATATCCGATAAAGTTACCCCATACAATCGCGGTACAATTTCGGCAAATGGTGCTTATGATGTGTATCGGGTAAAAGGTAATCTTTATCTAACGAATGAGGAAAAAGATTACAGGCAGCCGCAAAACCGTTTTTTTATTGGACTGGAATCTCCATGGCTCAAAATTGGATATGGTGACAGTTATCCAATTTTTCCCGATTTTTTCTTGAGCGGCAAACGCGTGCGAGGCTTGACTGGGAGCATTTCGGTAGATATACTTAATCTCGACTTTGCAAAAGGAAGTATTACTCGACAGATTGAAGGAAAGTTGTGTAGAACGTTTCTATTTGATTCAATTAATTCTGTAAAACAAGATACCACAAGACAAGATAAAACGGATATTTTTGCTCCGTATCAGGATTCACTATGGGCAGAATACAAATATGGTACCTATGAACGCGAGCTTTTTATCATCCGTCCAAGTTTCGGTAAACGCGAGGGAACACATCTTGGATTCACTTATCTCAAATCGAAAGATGATATTAGCTCTATTCGATATGGTATAAAACCCGAAGAAAACGTAGTTCTTGGATCCGATTTCATGGTTTCATTCGACAACCGAAATTTTGAATTTTGGGGACAAGCTGCATTAAGTGCAAGTAATAAAGACTTCAGCAAGGGGAAGATTTCAGATAGTGAAATTGATAGTATGTTTGCCAATGAAGATAATAAGTTCCGAGATAATATCCGAAAGCTAAGAGATATCATTTCTCCTGTTATTACTGTCAATCAACACCTCATTCCTCTTCCATCCAAAAATACACCAACTTCAACATTATCGTACGATGCAGGTACCTCATTAAATTATTTCAATAATACATTTAAGTTTTCCTATCTTCGCCGTGGAGAAAGTTATGAGTCGTTCGGTCAGCCATTTCTTCGGACCGATGTGCAGGGATATAATGTCTCGGATCGTCTTCGACTTTTCGATAATCAAATATTCGTATTGGCAGGACATGAGCGACTTGTTGACAATACCGTAAAAACAAAAATTGCTACCACTGTAAGTGCAACAACTAATGTAGGTATCTCTTACTATCCAAGAATTAATGCGCCTAGCGTAACCATAGCATACCTTCTAAATTCGAATCAAAACGGCAGGCAGGACAAATTCTATGGAACTGATGACAAAACAAACCGCATTATCTTCCAAATTGGAAAAGATTACAACTTCATAAATTTACGTCATAACGCTTCTATGGGAGTGAGTACCTCAAATAAGGATGATTATACAGAAAGAAATTTTGATACAAAAAACACCAATTTTACTTTCAGTAATTTTTCAACGTTTAAAATTCCTTTGCAGACGATGTTTTCATTGTCATATAACTCGAACCGTTTTCTTTCAGGCAATAACGAAACCACAAAACTTACCTACACAACTCTTTCATTGAATGCAAATTACCGAATGATGGAGGATAAGCTGAGATTTTTTGGAGGATTTAATCCAACATTTGGTGAAATATCAAGAATACAGACAACATTAAGTGCGCAATATTATTTCTATAAAAATCTTAGCGCACAAACACAGATGAATATTTATTTCAACCAAAAGATGTACAATTACAGTCAAACGAGTATCGATATTGTCTGGAATCTCATTCTCCGCGCCGAGATCTGAATAAATCATGCCTCGAGGATTTTCAAAACCCGTTCGTTTATTTTTCCTCAACCTAAGCATAAGTTTTTTTGTAACAATTTTCATCCTACTTCTCACCCAAGATGTCTTAATAGAATTTCCTCCGCTGAAACGAGCTGAGTTGTCGCTAATAGATTTGCGCTTCCGCCAGCGCGGATTAAATCCAACGATTAAAAATAAATCTGATATAATAATCGTAGAGATATCTCAGGAATCGTTCAAATCACTGCCCGCCCAATGGCCCTGGCCCAGAACATATTATACAAAGCTTGTTAGAAATCTTAAGCGCGCTGGTGCAAATACAATCGGTATCGATATCTTGTTTGGACATAGCGATTCTATCTCTTTCAAACAAAATGAACAATTAAGGCAGGCAATAAGGGAAGCGGGAAATGTTGTTCTTGCCGGTAAAGTAGAAACCGAATTTAAACACTATATTGTTCAAGATAAATATCAAAATTATGGGAATACTATTATCGATGCAACATGCAACGTTGGCATTGTTAATACCCGCGAAGACCTTGACGGAGTGGTAAGACGCTACATGCCATTTGTCTATGATGAAGCACGTCGACTTCCTATACCGACTTTTTCCATGGCAGTAGCGAACATCGCCCTGCATCAAACGCCCGATTACACGGCAATTGTTGAAGAAGGGAATTTTAGATATCGTGAAAAGATTATTCCGCAGTACGACCCGATATCATTTCTTATTAATTATTATGGACCATCAAACACATTCCAACGGATTCGCTTTGCGGATATAATCGATGATAAAGAACTTCAAACGATTGAAGAGTTAAACAATCCCGGGGAAGAAATAAATACTTTCGACGATCCTGAATATGGCTATCTTTATGATGGAACGTTTCAAGACAAAATCGTTCTCGTCGGATCAACGATGCCTGAAGACAAAGATTTATTTCCGACACCGATTGCAAAAGGAGAACACGATGACGATAACAAAATGTACGGTGTGGAAATTCATGCAAATGTAATCCAAAGCATTCTTGATGGAAATTTTATTTGGCGGCAGCCATTGTGGATGACAGCGTTAATTGTTTTCGGCTTGAGTCTGTTTACTTTTGTTTTCACCGAGGGACTGAAGGCAATTCGGACAAAATATAGCGTTCTCATCGAAATTTTAGGTGTTGCGCTTGTTTTAGCAGAGCTATTCCTCGTTTACTTGTTATCATTGCAGCTCTTCATTAAGGAAAATTTTCTCACCGATATGACCAGCCCATTCCTTGCGATCATTGTTTGCTACGTTGGCAGCACAGTTTACAGTTATATCTCCGAGCGCAAGCAAAAAGTTCTCATTAAAAATATGTTCAGCCGATACGTGAATCCTACTATCGTAGATGAGCTTGTAGCACACCCCGAGAAACTGCGGTTAGGCGGTGAGCGGAAAGAATTAACAGTATTCTTCAGCGACATAGAAAATTTTACACAGATATCGGAACAAATGCCCCCGGAAAATCTTGTCGCAATCCTGAATGAATATCTTAGCGAAATGACAGCGATAATTCTTTCCAACGATGGCACACTTGACAAATATGAAGGTGATGCGATAGTCGCGTTTTGGGGGGCGCCAATACCGCAGGCAGATCACGCATATCGTGCATGCCGGACCGCTTTAAAAATGCAACAACGATTAAGAGAGTTACACATGCGTTGGAGTCGCGAGAAACGACCCTCTCTGAACACACGTATCGGTATTAACACCGGCGAGCTAATTGTTGGAAATATGGGTGGTGCAAACCGGTTTGACTACACAGTAATAGGCGACAGCGTTAACTTGGGTGCGCGTTTGGAAGGGGCTAATAAAGTGTATCGAACAAACATCATGATCAGCGAGAGCACATAT
>JASEHD010000199.1 GCA_030019075.1 Bacteroidota bacterium | reverse complement strand
TGCTCTCATTACAGATGAGAAAATACCTTGGCAGGATAAAAAAGATGCTGCTCCTAAAATGTTAGACTTATATTTGGTTGAATCTCAATCCTTCGGTGGCAATAGTGGTTCACCAGTATTCTTTTATCTAGATGCAACAAGAGAACCTGGTTCTATTGTTATAGGTGCACCAACGCTTTTGCTCGCCGGTGTGATGAAAGGCTGTTATTTAGATGCGAAGGAGATTCAAGTTGCTGAAACGCATAAAATCCCAATTTCTCTTGAAAATGTTGGAATCGCAGCAGTTGTCCCTGCCTATAGATTATATGAATTACTATTTTCCGATGAATTAAAGAATGTAAGACCAGAGAAGAAAGTAAAATAATATGAGCAATAAAGCAAATATCAATATTCCACATGAAACTATAGCTGAATTTTGCAAACGGAATTATATTCGCAAACTTTCATTTTTTGGTTCTGTTTTGAGGAGCGACTTTCGGTCTGACAGTGATGTGGATGTGCTTGTCGAGTTCGACCCTGAACATGTACCCGGCTTCTTTGGTTTGGCTCACCTGGAGAGGGAACTTTCTGAAATTTTGGGAAAAAAAGTGGACTTGCGAACTCCACAGGAATTAAGTAAATATTTTCGCGATGAGGTTGTTTCATCTGCACTGGTAGCGTATGGCAAACGATGAATTAGTTCGTTTTAAACATATACTTGATGCGGCAAAAGAAGCATTATCTTTTGTCAAAGACAAGTCAAAAGCCGATCTAACCAAGGATCGTATGTTAGTGCTATCTTTGGTTAAAGAGATCGAGATTATTGGTGAAGCTGCCAGTAAAATTTCTGATAAAACCAAAACAAAATACTTTCGTGTTCCGTGGATTGATATCATTGGCATGCGTAATCACTTGATCCATGCTTATTTTGATGTTGACTTGGATGTCGTTTGGAATACAGTTACTCATGATCTTCCATTTCTTGTAACCGAGATTGAGAAAATCATCCTTCCCAAGAACGATTCATGAGTTTTATCATCAAGAGTACTTTTTAAAAATAAATTTCTATGGAGTTATGGCAATTCCCTGTTGTTTTTACCGTTGGTGTCATAGCCGGGGTTATTAACACCCTTGCAGGCGGAGGTTCGTTGATTACCATGCCGGTGCTTATTTTCCTGGGGTTACCGGCAACGGTTGCAAATGGAACTAACCGGCTGGCGATCACAGTTCAGAGTGTGTTAGCCGTCACTGGTTTTAAAAGAAAGGGTGTTTCAGATTTCAAGTCGAGTCTTCTTATGTCGCTACCGGCGCTTGTAGGCGCTGTTATCGGCGCACAGCTCGCCGTTGATGTATCCGATATCCTGTTCAAAAGGATACTGGCTGTTGTCATGATACTCGTGCTCGTGCTTATTCTGTGGAATCCAATACGAATGAGGCAAGGAATTGCTCAATATGATGGGGGCATGGCCTGTTTAAGCAAGAGTCGCCGTACAGCCAGTATGCTTATTTTCTTCTTTATTGGAGTTTATGGCGGATTTATTCAGGCGGGCATTGGCTTCTTGATTATTGCGGTTCTAACCACAATTAGCGGATTAAATCTTGTAGAGACGAATAGCCACAAGGTATTTATTGTCGGCATCAATGCACTATGTGCACTGATTGTATTTATCTTCAACAGCAAGATATGCTGGTCAATAGGTCTGGCTTTAGCCGCCGGTAATGGTCTTGGCGGCTGGATTGGCAGTCATCTGGCGGTAACCGGAGGCGAACGTTTTGTTAAATTGATTCTTGCAGTTTGTGTTACAGGAATGGTCGTGAAGCTTTTGATATAGTTTCGCTGTTACGTACACATACTATAGAGAACACTAAACTATTTTTCTGGAGGAGATTTCATCTTTTCCTTTGCGATTTCGATATTAAATTTTGCCTCCAGATTTGCAGGGTCAATAACGAGCACTTCTTCCCATTTGCCAATAGCATCTTTATAGTTGCCGTCTCTGTATAACGTCAGGGCTTCATCCAGCAATTTTTGTAATGCTTCTTTTCCCTGCTCGGTCGCTGTTTCCTCTGCTTTTTTCTCTTCTTCTGATTTTTTCTCGCTCTTTGCTTCTTTAATCATTTCATGCCCTTCTTCGATCATTTCCCTGGCTTCTTCTTTCATAGCCTCGCTTTGCCGCCCAATTTCAGAGTCCGTGATACGAGCCCTCTGGGTTTGAAGCGCGAGTATCTGGTTTTGTAAATCGGTTTTTGCCTGTTCTATTTCACGTAATTTTTGTGTAAGGTCGTTTATGTTTTTTTGGGTTTCAGAGATAGTGGTTTCAATGGAACTGTCTTTCGTTTCTACTTGAGTGCTAAGCTCATCGAGGGTGGTGTTGAGTTTTGAATAGTTTGTGTCCATAGCAGCAGTCTTTTGCGCAAGCTCTTCGACTCGTTTTCCAAGATGTTGGGCGGCGAGGTTTAGGTTCGAGAGTACTTGATCAAGTTCCAGTATCTTTTGGTCAACCAATGCCATATGTTCTTCTTGCGTTCTGGAGGATTTTTTACTAAGTCCTACGCATCCTGCTGATAAGGAAGATATGCTTAATGCGATAAAAGTTAGAAAAATATATTTTTTCATACATTATCCCTTTCAGTTTATTTAATTAAGCTGTAGTGCATGGTTTTATCTCTTGCTCATGGAAGTTACAAAGATTGCGCTACATGTTGAGCAGGAATTCTATTTCATCTTTGATAAATCAAAATCAAATGGAATTTCTTCCCCGCCCGGGGCTACAATTACAAATGTAATAAGGGTATTTAAGTCGATATCTTTTACGGGAAATTTAAAGACCAGACGTGCAGTATGGCTAGGTGAATTAGGCCAAAATTCACTGGCATCTGCTATTTCTGGAGTAAATTCAAACTCGGGTTGTATTACCTCTTCTTTTTGGTAAATCTTTGCGCTATGGCGCATCGCGAAATCGTATTGGTCACCGTAGACAGTTACTGAAAAGGTAAGGGTGTTGCCAATATCTAATGCTTCCATGATGTTCTGATTGGTAAATTCCCTACGCTCCACTGCAGATTTTCTGGCCTTGTATGCAAGGTTATGATAAGGGGTAAATAGTGAGGCAGATCCTTGACCTTTTCCTAACGAGATGGTCCATGGCTTTGAAAATGCAGCTA
>JASEHD010000198.1 GCA_030019075.1 Bacteroidota bacterium | reverse complement strand
GTTCCGCCTTGGTCCAAGAACACACCTTTGTATTTTGAGTTTATGTCGAGAAAAACGCCGGATGATTCTGGAATAAAAGGCGCACTCATACCGAGGTTTCTATAACCGTAGGGTGAATCATAGAAGCGACTATCCCCTGGAATTACAAGCCAGGGGTCTTTGAACTCGATGTATGTATTTCCAGTGAGCGAAGGTGCATCGATGAGTTCTGTCTTGATTGAGATGCCGGCTTGACTGGCTTTAAAATACGCCTTTAAATCCCTATTGCTTGAAGTTACTTGAAATGTCTGATGATTTAAAACGTTCGACGATTGATTCCAATTGTTATATTTCTGTGTCGTTCCCGGTTTATAATTCTGTAATGCACGGAGTGTGTGTAAAGAATTATTAACAGCAATAAATGTATCTGGAACAGAATATTTGTTAAACGTACCATACTGCCATCTCCCGATAGAACCAAAAGAATAAAGTTGTTCATCCAATTGATCCACTCGGACACTAATGAAATTCCCGCCAACAACTCGTCCATTTCCAATTATATCAACATTATCGGGATTCACAGTAGCACTCTCACCGATGATGAGCGTTCCTTCTACTCGGAGTCTTGAGTTCGTGTTCCCAAATGCGATTGACCCCTCCACCAGAGAAGTTATGTTAGCTGGCATTGTTACCACGACACCTGATGAAATTGATGCAGTGCCGGTAATTCTCACAAGTCTCCATTCTGTGTTCATTGTTACCTGAGGAGAGTTCAATGTGGTCAAACCTTTTATCATCGCATTATAGGAATGGATTTTTCCGTATCCCGACGTTGCATTCCACTGACCCCCTTGACCTATGCTTCCAAGTGTTGAAGCTGACGTAGTAATTGCAGTTCGAAATTGAGATGATGTATGAGAGGGATACCGTGCAAGATACAGTGCAGCGATAGCCGCGACATGCGGTGCCGATGCAGAAGTACCAGTAAAAGGATTAATGAAGTTTCCATCTCTTCCGATTTTCGTTTCAACGCCATCAGTTGCAGTGATCGTTGGCATATTTCTTTCGAATGTATAATTACCCGTTGTGACGATGACGGAAGGACCTCGTGAACTAAACGGTTCAATGGCATTGGGTGTGGAAGCATTATATGCAGCAACGCTTATTGCACTTTGTGCCGCAGAATGTCCATAGATATGATAATTTTGTGTTGTGTACCCAAGAGTCGCAGTTGCATTCGAACCATCAACCACAACTAAAATTTTTATATGCTCAGGAGATTGAGCGATGTAATTATACCATTCAACACGTATTTTGCGTGTGAAGTTTAACGTTGTATTAGGTGCAGCTTCGAGTTGAATTATTTCCTCGGGAGATATACCCATACCTGATCTTGTCGTTGAAGAACTATAAAATCCGTTATCTTGAAATAAATACAGATCAAAATCTTCATTTGAACTTGCCCATGGATCTGCCCATTGCAAGAAGATTCGCACCATTTTGGCATTGGAAACCGTCAGCGATAAATTGGTATCGGCACCTGAAAATGTGACCCACTTTCTCTGTTGAAAAGAGCCCGGTGCTGTTGCCCCAGCCCACATTTTTTGTGCAAAATTACCAGCCGCACTAACATACGTTCCACCACGAAAGGCGAAGCTTTCAATCGCACCAGTGATTTCTCTATCTTCAAACCATGATGTTCCTGTTAACCAACCGATATCGTCAACAATTACTTTACATCCTGTATTCTCCAGGCTGTATATTCGATTTGCCATATTAACTGGTACATCATAAGTTACACTACCATTAGGCATAATCCTTTTCCCAATTGCTCCAAACCAAAGCTCTGCTCCAGGTGCTAAATCATAGATGATTTCCATTAATGCTGTTCCCTCGGCACCCTCATATTCATGTGCATTATCAACCCAACCTAATGAACTCGGCAAGTCACCACTTTGTTGGGAATTGCCTCTATACTGCATGCCATCAGAAATTGTGCCTACTTTGATACCAACCCCTGTAGTATAAAAGAGGTCACGTGCCTTGTCTGCAAAAAGCTGAGCATCACCGGCACTTGTAACACTCCCAGTTTTAGCGTAAGAAATGGGTGGATTACCAATAAATAAAATATTCTCGCTTGACGCGAACGTTAAGATCATTTCCACCGGAATCCAGCAATAATAAAGGTCCTCGGCTTCATTGCTTATAAATCCTCCTACTGTAAGAATATCCTGTTTTGCCATTGCCTTCTTATTGCTTTGGGTTACTACTGTAACATAAATTTTTGCACTGTCGTCGATAAAGACATTTCCACCACGAAATCTACTTGCAGCTTGAGCCTTAGTAAGTCCTTCAGCTCTCATCTTGTTCCCAATGGTAGTAACATTTTGTAAAATAAATGAGTTAATTTTTGATTCAGGCGTACCTGTCTGTGGTTTCTGTGTCTGTGCTTCAACTGAGAAACTAATAGAAACTATCGCACAGAGCATAACCCACATCAATCGATTGATAATCGAATTATGTAGCATTGTGCAATACTTATCTCCTGTACCCACGTGCAACAACTGCACGTTCGCCTTGATCACCAACGGCTATGACTAAATCGCTGCGTTGTGCGATGGCTCGATAAATGGTGCTGTACGTACTGATCTCTGTACGATAACTTTTCCAGCTCCATCCATTGAAATGAAGCAATTCACCAAAATGTCCCGAAAGAAAAATATCGTTTAAATTTGTTCCACGAATTGCTTCAATGTAATTTCGGGTTATGTCACCATTCAGTCGTTGCCATAGAACCGATGTGTTCAATCCATGCTTTTTGTAAATTCCATCACCTACGATATAGTAGGAACGATTTACGATAAACCAAATTCCGTTCATATCCATGGGAAGTTCAGATGCAGTTAAATTTGTAACAGCACCTTGTTGAATTCCTAAGAGTTCTCTTCCTTGTGGGATTTCTGGTCCATTTGATGCGATGCATAGAATTTCAAGTTCGTTTTTTATGGGATCAAAACCGCCATAAATATCTTTTATATGAACGTCCGTCCCGCTCTCCAAACGCCGCCAACTACTGCCGTTGTAATGGGCTATCGCTCCTTGGTTACCAACTAAATATAAATTTGAACTTGAGGTTCCCCATATTTTATTTATCCATCCATTCCAAACTGATGATAGTAAATCAAAAGT
>JASEHD010000197.1 GCA_030019075.1 Bacteroidota bacterium | reverse complement strand
AACGGAAACGTATTGAGCGCTTTGTAAATTTTATACCCATTAGCACCGGCGGATGGCTGCCAATTTAGATGTGCGTAATTTCCCATCGACTCTATTGTTAAATTTGCCGGTGCTGGTGGTACGGTTTGCGCCGAGGCAAAGACAACAAAGATTAATGAGAATATTGTTAATAGTGTAATTTTATACATAATAACCTCCTTAAGGTTATGTTATTGATTGTACGGGCATTCTATTTGGAAACTTTTTCACGCTTACTTTTCTTCAGCGGTCTTTAACTGTTCAATCCGATGTTCAATAAATGAACGCTGAGTCTGGGATAATTTCTCAGATGAAAGCTCAATGTATTCTGATAATGCTTCTGTTTTTAAATTCATTTTTTCTAAAGCATTTGCAACCATCAGGCGAGTTTCAACATTTACTGCTAATTCCGGGTTTAATCTAAAAACTTCTTTAGCTTTTAATACACATGTCGCATAAAATCTGTTTTCGTAGAGAACTTTTGTTCCATTCAATTGCATCAAGCCGTTATCAGATACTATTGATTGGGGTGTTGGTGTGCTTTCTTTGTTTGTTCCGTGGACAGTTGTTGTAGTGGGAATAAGAAGTTTTCCATCGTCATCACGGGTTGGAACAGAGCGCACCTTCTCCATCGCTAACTTTAATAAAAGCTCTTCCTGTGTCAGCATCCGGAGATCTGAGAGATCAATGATAACGAATTCAGGAATTGTTAATTTTTTCATCCCGTCCAGTAAAATAGTTACAGACGATTTTCTCTTCAACTCAATTGAGTCTTCGGGTTTTAATACATCGCCTACAGAAACAGTTTTCCATTCTTCCTGAATGTTATGACGAACCATAGCGGTTCCTTTCACGGCTACAATTTTAATATCCGCGCCATAACTCAGCGAGGTAAGTGTTAAGATTAAAAGATAGTAGATTGTTTTTTTCATGTTAAATCTCCTTTTCAATTCGTTGATTGTACGTCAACCACCCTCATCCATCCTTTGAGTTTGCCAAGGTTTATCTCGGCATCCTGTAGATATGCTTGTGCGCCAATATTCCATGCATCTTCAAAACCTTTGGTGATGGCGGTCGTTTCAAGAGCGATCCAGACAGTTTCATTTCCTCTGTCATTTTTACGAATGATATATCGCTTTGAATTTTCACTTAAATTATGTGCTTCTTTCGGATCAATACCTGTATCAAACATCATATAGATGTGTGAATCCTCCGGATTTTGAGGAGGAATTACATCTATAAAAGCAGTTGAAATTCCTACGCTCATTAATAAAGATGAATAACAAACCGTTATATCGTCACAATCTCCGCCGTGCAAGGCAATGGTTTCGGACGGATACTGCACAAAATCTTTACTCTTTTTGGGATCCCGAACATACTGCAGCCGCTCAGCCATGGAATTGAATATAACCTTTGCCTTCTCAAAATTTTGCATGACCGTGGGAATACTATCGAGGTATGCTTTATTGCTGCTTAAAATGGCTCGTGTGAACTTAATAACATCTGGGTCATCGGGTGTTACAAAATATCTGAGCAGCATGACGTCTCCATCCCAATCGTTGCGGCCCCGGACTAAAACACGTGTTTGATAGCGATCATCATAATCGGAAGCTATTTCAGCGTTGACATAAACCGTTCCGTCATAAATAGAAAATTTTTTCACATCGGTTATTAAATCACTAAACACTGCAAAGAAGGGAATTTCGATAGTCTCATCTGGAGCGATGGAATATGATCTCGTCTCCGTCGGTGCATTCATAAGCTCGCTAATAAAGAAACTCACTTTCGCATCAATCGGTTTCGACGATATATTCCTAACGCGTGCTTTCCCAAGCGGTCGGAACGCATAAATCTGATATGATGCAGTAAAAACTTCGCTGAGCATTTCAACATATTCTATCCGCGCAAGCGATTCTTTTGTTCTCCCTAAATGGATATACGTTGAAAAAGATATTCTATCTGATGTAAATGGTGTATAATCAATATCGGTAAACGAGGCAGATTTGAAAGTGTTTATACTAATATTTCCTTTCTGTTTTGCCTGATCAATGAATGATAAATAACTTAAATCAAATTGAACGGGGTCGAAGGAGATCCCGGCGCCAACAGACAATGCTTCAATATTTTTCATTTCCTTCAGGTAGAGTCCGCTGCGAATCTGAATTAATTCCATTGGCTGCCATTCACATCCAAGTTGTATATTCTTTTTTGTATCACCATCAATGCTCAATGTTATATTTTGAATTCCTTTTTATGCCGCTCCAAAGCGTGCTTGTTTAGATAAATTTAACCGATAGTCCTTCGCATCTTCATCCAGTTCTTTTTCCCTAATCTCAAATAAGTTTTTAAAAACGATGCCGATTATCAATTGTTGACTCATTGTATAAATACCGCCAATATCAAGCGACCATAATTGCGCTGAATGATCATATATATCTGAACGAATAGTGTTGCTCTTATCGAAGAAATATTTTGAATCAGATATTTTACTTTCAAAATATCGCAAGCTAATGCCCAGCGAAATGTTGTCGGAAGCACGGTAAGCGTAACCGAATGAGTAGTTTTGATGATAAGAAATATTTTTGTCGAACTTGGCGGTTATTTCATTCCCCAATGAATCAAAAATTCTAAACGAGGAGGGAACAACAAAATCTAATATTTTACCCGGAGAATATATAATAGCAAAGGCATGATTATCAAAAATATTCTTCCCTACTCCAAGTGAATGCAGAATGAAATTAGATTGGGATTTAGCGCTGGTTATGAAATTAGAAATGCCTACATTCCAATCACGTAACGAAGTCAGACCAGCGGGATTCCAATCTACCGCATAAATATCGTTCGGCAACACCGTGAGGGCGGCAACACCCACGCCGCGCGCTGAACCTAAATGTTGTGAGAATGATATATTTCCTGAGTTGAACATGTAAATAATTAAAAAAATATTTTTCAGATAATTTGATAAACTCATTCGAGCCTATTGATTAACACCCAACAAAACATTATGAATCGATGCTGCTTGAACTAAAACATCGCTCGGATATCCCTCGATGCGCATTGTAAATCTATTCTCTGAAGTGATGGTAAATAAATATCTCTGAAATCGCCTTATGGGGAGCAGTTCTAATATCTTTGTCGGAAGTGTTATTTCGCCTTTTGTATTTCTAACTTTCATGTGGAGGATG
>JASEHD010000196.1 GCA_030019075.1 Bacteroidota bacterium | reverse complement strand
TCCCTGCAAGCATTAAGTCCGTAAGATTACGCAGTCAATCTCTTTGCCAACCCCGAACAAAAACACTCCCGCCAGAAAGCCGGCGGGCAGGTCGGGGTAAACTCAATCAACTCGTTAATTTCGCTCTTAACAAACAGCTTCTCAAGTGCACACTTCATATTAAAAAACTCTCTTCGTTGTTCGGTACTTCACCTTTGGCTCCTCAACCCCAAAGCCGATGCGTCGTTTCGGCGGCTCCGGCGGGGTCATGAGTTCTCGTATCGCTTCGAACACAACACGGAACTGCGTGTCGTACTTCTTTTCAAGATCTTCTAACTTGCGGGCAAGGTCTTTGTGCGTGGAGAGTATCTCACGGAGTCGCACAAAAGCCCGCATGATCTCTACATTCACCGCTACGGCACGCTTGCTATTGAGAACACCGGAAAGCATAGCAACACCCTGCTCGGTAAATGCGTATGGTAGTTTTCTGATACCTCCCCAACTTGAAGTCACAAATTGTGACTTCAAGATTGCGAATTCACTCTTCGTAAGCTGAAACATGAAGTCGCCGGGGAACCGCTCAAAATTTCTGTGCACTGCCTGCATAAGCACCTTGTGTTCAACTTCATAGAGCCTGGCAAGGTCAATACTCAAAAGTACCTTTTGATCACGAATCATCAGAATTTTTCGCTCTATGACTTCTGGAACCATAACATCAAGTTTCTTAATCATAACTCCATCAATATACTAATCAGCAAGTCTTTTCACAAGTGACACGAGTTCCTCCAGATCACATTCGCTGAACAGTTTATCCACGACATTCAACCCAAACGAAGTAAGCGGTTCTTCATACAAATCTGCAAGCTCCAACTTCCTTCGCTGCAAGAACATCCCGCCAAAGGCGGGACACCACGCGCAGGAAACGGGACTGGTTTGCATTGTAGTTATGCTCGAGAGACGTGGACGAAAAGGGTGTCTTCGATGTGTCCGATGTTGAAAATTGACCCCGTGAGATACGTTTCACTATCTCACGGGGTTGAGTTAAACCCTAAAAATTCATTAGGAAATTGTATAACTTATAACTTATTATTCTTAATAAGTTTAATAGAAACTAATCGCTCCTAATGAATTTTCTGGGTTAAATGCCAAAGGATTTTTTCCGATGGGAGGGTTCTCGTCCACGTCTCGAGGGTAAACGCATCGTAATCAGAGACAGGAATTTCACGCCGCCAACCCCTTCGTCAACCCCGAACAGAAATACTCCCGCCAGAAAGCCGGCGGGGCAGGTCGGGGTAAACTCAATCAAATCTTTAATCTCACTATTGCTGCTATATTTGCTTTGTGTTTTCGTATCTACCATGCAATTCACTTGAGGCTAAGCTTTTCTTGTTCGATTGAAAAGGCTTCCTTGTTTTCTTTGCTTCTGCACAGTCAGCAGCCTGTAGTTCCTTTTTTCACCGCTCACTTCGAGTCCACCGAGCATATTGACGGTTTCTTTGACCTGATCAATGGTTTTTGGCAAATCATTGTAGATCTCGCTACTCCCATAACAAAGCACTGACCAACCCATTTTTTCCAGGATGTTGTTTCTCTTTTTGTCCCGGCGAACCCTCGCTGGCTGGAGATGGTGCTTATCTCCATCACACTCAACATCGATATTGCGCTGCATGCAGAAGAGAGCAAAATCAAGGCAGAACCGATATTGCTCATTCCTGACAAAATACTGTCTTTCCGCATCGATTCTCTCCGCCTTCAATGCGTTCCAAAAAGCCTCTTCAATTGGACTCTCATGAAAAAGGTCATTGATTTCCTTTGCGTGCAGTAAATGCGAAGGCGTAGTTTCAATAAACACTATTCTTCTCCACCGCTTGCTGACGATAGGTTTGGGCAACACCTGGAGGTTACCTACCTGAAGCCTGAAGTAATCGTCATCCCGCTTGGGATCATTCTCCTCTTTCGGGAAAAGTTCTTTTCGCTTCACTATCGTTATCTTTTCTACGCTGGCATAGCATGGGACCGAATGCCTGCTCACTGAAGACCTTGGTCAAATAAAAAGCCAGATACCGAACTCCGATGGTGCGAACGATCTTCGGTGCACTTCTTACAGGAATTCGATACCAGTGTCGGTCGCACGCAATCTCCCAATCGCGTTTGCTGTTCATGATGCTGACAAGCACCGTTTTTTCATTATGCTCTTTCATGATACTATTTGCCCAAGTCGGATTCACCAACCAGCTTCCAAAATAGCAGGAACAAGTTCCAAATCATAATTAAGTTTCTCGGTTAATGTCTTCATCGCCTTCGGCGCTTGGCTTTTCTGTTCATTACTTTCTTCTTCTCGGATTTAGCTTTTTTTCTTTTCGATGATGTGTAGTAAACAGATTGTTTTTCCGCTACAACACCGGCACGTCTTCGACGCATAACCACGATGTACTCTCGCGTCATTGTCTCATCAAGAATACTTGCAGCATTTGTCGGACTGTTCCGAAGCGGCATACGTTTGTTAGGAATAACTCTATTGTGAGTATCAACACGCTCGTATCCTAACGATGAGAAAAAATCCATAATGGCAACATCGGTTGGAAGAACTGTGCCTTTCACTTTTCGGTTACCCACAACATAGCAGGCAAATCCCCCCGGCTTTATAACTTGCGCAACGTTTGTTATCGACTGATGCAGTTCTTGGTAGAAGGAAGCGACTTCAAGCGCACGTTTGGGATCTTTTTGAGCAATCAACTCTATCGTCTCAGCGAGTTGTTCGCTGGGAAGACGCGGTATCTTCTTCTGTATTTTTCCACCCATCAGTTTTCTATCGACTCCTTCCGGTTCTTCGAGTCCGAGCCAAGCTGCAGAAAGACGAGAATATTGTCCATATGCAACTGTGGTATGCGAATCACCGTAGGGTGGAGATGTAACAACAATATCAACACTGTTTTTTCTAACGAATTCCTCCGGTATTCCCTCAACGGTATTGAAGCCGTATATTTTTGCCGTCGGTCCGCCTTCGGCGGATTTGAATTGACTCATTAAACCGGCAAATCTCTCCAGACCAAGCCGGTTTCTTTTCAGCTTCGACGACATTATATAGTTATCCCTTAAAAAGTCATTTTAGGGAGAGGATAATACTTTTGGGGGACAAAAAGGGTCTCCAATACGAAAACCAAAAATGACAAAAAATATTTGAACATCTCTTTCCACTTCCTCATCGTCCGTTTGAAATTGTAACCTGCCGATGCAAGCAACACATTGGTTACATCACCAGCAATATGACGGTAATAGTTTCTACCAAGTCGATTTCCATTTTTCAAATGACTGAGCCCTGCTTCAATTGATGATCGTCTGCGATGATCGGCTCGTAGTTTTACTTTGCCGTATTTTGTTAATGCTCTCTTCTTCGGTGTTACTACTTCTGTCTCTCCAATTTTATCAACACCTCGATATCCTAAATCTGCAATTGCCCT
>JASEHD010000195.1 GCA_030019075.1 Bacteroidota bacterium | reverse complement strand
GTCACCGTTTACGGTGATGCGGATAAGAATTTTATCGTTCTGCGTAACATCAGTTCTATAAATATCTTTTCGATGTTTACAATGGAGCAAAATAACGTTTCGATTCTCATCATCAACTTCATATCGAATTCTATAATCACCCACTCTTATACGGTGCTCATTCTCGTAGCTTTTCAATTTAACACTCCCAAATGATCTTGGATTTTCTTTTAACTTCAATATTTGCTCTATGATTCTACCTTTGATGTTTTCTGGTAAATTATCCAATTGTTTTTGTACCGGTTTTGGTACTACTACTTGGTATTTCACCATTATTTACTTTTGCCGTTTGGTAATGTACTCATCTATTGTTTGGTAATCCCCTGCCTTATAAGCTGCTCGGGCTTCATGAATCTCCGCCCTGATCGTGGGATCACTTTCAAAAAGGTCTTCCTCTAGATTTGCAATTTCATCGTCGAGCAACCTCAACAATTTAATTTTATCTTTTATATCGAGCTTAGTTATTGAATCGATAAGTGATTGGAGGGGAATCGAAATATTTACATTTTCCATTTGCATAAATAACTATCCTTTGTTATTCTTCTTTATGAAATTATACAACATTATTACATATGATACAAATTCTATGGTGAGTTACACCTGCTCGCTGTAATTCGGGAGTAGACCTGTCCGCCGCTTTTCTGGCGGAACTCCCTCATAACGGAGGGAACCGAGGAACCGAACCCCTATTATTTAAAAGAACACCTTTGTGCTAACATACTCATCTACTTAGTACTAAACTACTTTACTTTCGTCGCAATTGATTTCGCCTGTGTAAACAGCAACAGGTAATCCTGTCCACCAGCTTTTGAATCTGTTCCGCTCATGTTGAAGCCGCCGAACGGATGTGCGCCAACCATTGCACCTGTACATTTGCGGTTGAGATAAAGCTTCCACAGTGGAAGAATTTCTTCACTTGAAACCTGTTATTAAATACTTTATATTATATAGGTCTTAAATAAAAAAAAGGATATGGTGATGCAAAAAAAGTTAATTGTCTCTGACCCTAACGTCATGATGGGCAAACCTGTTGTTGCAGGTACACGAATAACAGTTGAGCTTATTTTAGAAAAATTAGCTGCAGGTGAAACTATTGATCAAATACTCGAAGCGCATCCTCGTTTAACCGAAGAAGGTATTCAAGCTGCACTCGCATTTGCTGCCGAAGTTTTAAAGGGTGATATAGTTTATCCGATCGCTGAGGCAGTATAGTGAATTTTTTAGCCGATGAAAGTATTGATAAACCAATTGTTGATGCTCTTAGGTTCTCGGGTCATATCGTTATTACATAGCTGAGTTGGATCCCGGAATCTCTGACAACATCGTTTTTGAATTGGCAAATAAGAAAAATGCACTTTTACTGACAGCCGATAAAGACTTTGGTGAATTAGTATTTCGTTTACTGCGACTTTCTTCTGGGGTTATTTTGATTCGATTAGCAGGGCTGTCACAAAAAAAGAAAACCGAAATTATTGTCGATACTGTTAGCAAACATGCAAGTGAGTTGAGAGAAGCTTTTTCAGTGATTACGCATACTGGCATTCGAATTCGACGCATTAAGAATTAAATATCATTCGTCCATATAAACTTTTAAAACAAATAATCACGACGTGAATCGTGGTTTCAGGTCGCATCTTTAAACTTGTGCATTTAAAACCTCATTTATTCTACGAACAACTTCGTACTCATCTACTCTATACTCAACTACCCATATAATTAGCTACTCACCTACTTAATTTCGTCGCAATTGATTTTGCTCGCGTAAACAGCAGCAGATAATCCTATCCACCTGCCTTGGAATCCGTTCCGCTCATGTTGAAGCCACCGAAGGGCTGAGCCACGCTCACTGCTTCATCAACAGAAAACGCATCCCCGCCCTATGGAATAGCTACACCAAACTTCTTTAAGATTTCTTTTCCTTGACATTCATGTATTTTCATTTAAGCTCCGTTATTTAATTTTCGTCGCAATTGATTTCGCCTGTGTAAACAGCAACAGGTAATCCTGTCCACCTGCTTTGGAATCCGTACCGCTCATGTTGAAGCCGCCGAACGGATGTGCGCCAACCATTGCACCTGTACATTTGCGGTTGAGATAAAGGTTACCGCAATGGAATTCTTTCTTCGCACGCTCGAGTTTCTTCTTGTCCTTAGTATAAACAGCACCGGTTAATCCGTACTCAGTGTTGTTAGCAATCTCAAGTGCATGATCGAAATTCTTTGACTTGATTACAGCAAGCACCGGTCCGAAGATTTCCTCCTGTGCAATTGTCGCTCTTGGCTCAACATCGGCAATGATCGTAGGTTTCAAGAAATAACCATCACCCGGTGCGCGGTCCCCGCCTGATATAAGCCGACCGCCTTCTTTTTGTGCGATTTGGATATATTCCAACATTTTTTCCATCGAGCTTTTGTTAATAACAGGACCCATGTAGTTGCTCAAATATTTTGACGGACCAAGAGTAATCGACTCGGCTTTTTGTTTTAACATGGCAACAAATTTATCGTACACTTTTCCGTCAACGATTGCACGTGAGCAGGCAGAGCATTTTTGTCCTTGAAAACCAAACGCAGCAACCGTAACACCAGCAGCCGCTTCTTCAAGATTCGTTTCGCTATCAATGATGATGGAATCTTTTCCACCCATCTCGGCAGCGACACGCTTAAGCCAGATTTGACCGGATTGAACTTTCGCTGCCTCAACGTTTATGTGGATGCCTACTTCTTTCGAGCCGGTAAACGCAATGAACCGAGTCTTTGGATGCTTAACCAAAGTATCACCAACCGCACCACCCGGACCTGCTACATAATTTATAATACCTGCCGGTAGCTTCGCTTCTTGCATCACCTCCATAAACTTGTAACCGATTAGCGGTGAATCACTGGATGGTTTCAGCACCACTGTATTGCCTGCAACCACAGCCGCAGTTGTCATGCCTGTAAGAATTGCCATTGGGAAATTCCATGGTGGAATAACAACTCCAACGCCGAGAGGAATATATTCAAGTTCATTCTTCTCACCGGGAAATTGGATGGCTGTCTTTGCATTTGCATAACGTAGCATTTCTCTGGCATAAAATTCAAGGAAGTCGATTGCCTCGGCGGTATCGCCGTCCGCCTCGGGCCAGGTTTTGCCAACTTCAAGAATCATTGCAGCATTAATCTCGAATCGTCGCTTACGCATTATCTTTGCTGCCTTGAAGAGATAAGCGGCACGCTTTGCTGGTGGTACCCATTTCCATTCTTCAAATTTCTTTAGTGCAACTTCCATTGCATTGTTAGCATCATGGGTTGTTCCTTTCTGGAACACACCAACGACCTGACTTGGATTGGAAGGATTGAGTGAGTTAAGTTTATCATTTGAATAAACTTTCTCGCTTCCGATGATGTTTGGATATTCTTTACCAAATTCTTTTTCTAATTTGGCAATTGCTTTTTCTTGTTTTTTTCGATTAGCCGGTTTCGACCAAT
>JASEHD010000194.1 GCA_030019075.1 Bacteroidota bacterium | reverse complement strand
CTTTTTAGTCAACCCCGAGATCTCGTTCCGATCTTTGATCGGAACGGACCACTCGGCCACCTCTCCAGAAGTTTTCGATGCTGAACTATTTGAACACTATAAATATACTAATTTAAATTTTCTTAATCAATTTTTTGTGAATCGACCTTGTAAACCAGCTCATCAATCTCCTTATCCGTCGCTTTGATTTGGTGCTCGATCGATTCTTTTTCGCTATCCGCATTGGCTTGCTGTTTTTTCTTGTGCAGACCTAACATCCTTTCGACAAGCTGCACAATTCGGATGTGCCTCGTTTTTTACTTCTTCCGATGAAGTTTATACTTTACCTTCGGCTCTTCAACCCGAAAACCTATCTGTCGTTTTGGTTTCTCCTCGGGTTGCATTAATCGACGTATAGCTTCAAAGATAGCTTGGATCTGCGTGTCATGTTTTTCGATCTTCCGTTCAAGTTCAGCCAATTTATGAGCAAGCTCCTTATGAGTCGAAAGTATTTCCCTGAGTTTCCCAAATGTTCTCATGATGGCAATATTCATTTGAACCGCACGGGAGCTGTTAAGGACGCTTGAGAGCATTGCTACACCGTGCTCGGTGAATGCATAAACCGCTTTGGAGTATTTCAAGGATGTCACAATTTGTGATATCCCCATAATCTCTTCTCTCGTGAGGGGAAACATAAAATCATCTGGGAACCTATCAAGGTTACGTTTGACAGCTTGCATGAGAACACGTGTTTCGATATCGTACAGTTCAGCAAGGTGTGGACCAAGCATCACTTTTTGACCACGAATCAGAAATATCCGCTGCTGGATAATTTCTAATTGTATTAATTTTTCAGTTTTCATGTATTATTTCCCTCAACAATCTTTTGTTCTTCCTCTGTAATGTTGTAGAGTTTGTAAACCAGCTCATCAATCTCCTTATCTGTCGCTTTGATCTGGTGCTCGAACAATTCTTTCTCGCTGTCGGCTTTGGCTTGCTGTTTTTTCTTGTTCAGGTCTAACATCCTCTCGACAAGCCGAACCATTCGGTCGTGCATTGCTTTGTCTTCGGGATTATCAAAGTCAATCGTGCGGATGGGAAGTTGCTCGATGTATTGCCGATTTAGAGCAATATATCCACCACGAAATGTTGTACTAATTCTCTTCAAAAAACTACTTAGAAGATCAGAATTTAATATTCCCAACAAATACAAATAGCTCATTTTAATATCAGGATTTAATGTGATGGCATATCCGCCGCCACCGCCACCACCACTTCCAACAAAGTAATAGATACCTTCGAGATCAATTGAAAAACAACTTCCAGTTGCTAACGAGGGTACAAGAAGTTTTTGTACCCCAAATCTTGTATGGTTTTTCTTGTAAACATACCCGTACCATTCATTACCCATTTGACCTTTATTTCTTGCTGAAAGTTTTTTTCGATTTTCTATCAAATACTCCCAAGTATAAGGGAATCTGCTCTCATACGCTTGTTTGCTAATTAAAACAGACTTCCCGTTCTGTATTTCGTATGGGAAAATTAATAGTTTGTTTACATCTGTCAGTGCATAACGTCGAATATTTAAAGAGCCTTTTAAAAAGGGTTTGGGATGTTCTAACTCAAACCAATGTTCTTTACTTGTTGCTTTCGAATAACAGAGAACTCGCTTCCCTTCTTCTCTAATTTTTTCGACTATAAATACATCATCTGCATCTGTTTGAAGACCTACAAACAAATGAGCAATGTCATCTAGTCGAGTCGGATACTTGTTCAACTTCTCAAACAACTTCGCTCCTTCACCAACCGCGAAGTTCCACTCGCTTGAATTCACACTGTCCGCCTGAATCATCGCCTCGGTTGCTTTTCCTCTCGTTTGCCAAACCATCAAGTCATCAACCTTCGTAAAAGCGAATTCATCTTTTCCGGTTTTGTCAAGGAAAAGAAGGCAAGTGTAAGTCGTTGCGCCTTCAAAAACTTGTTGCGCTCCAAAGTATACCACGTGAGCAAGATGTCTTCCTTCTGCAATTACTTTGCGCAAGGGTTCGCCATATTGAGAGTTGAAAAACTTGTGCGGCAGAATATATCCGAGCTTTCCATTTTTATTCAGCAGCGAAAGTGCCCGCTCAACAAACACCACGTAGATATCATAGTTTCCCTTGCTTGCTGAGGAGTAATGAGTCTTAAGGTATTCAACCTGAATCGGCGTCCATTCCTTCATCGTTTGGATTCGAACATACAGCGGGTTACCAACTATCACATCGAAGCCACTTTCATTGACCTCACCCTCAATCCCTCTCCTACCATGAGAGGGAAGAAATATTTCTGGAAACGCCGTCTCCCAATCGAACGGACGAATCCGCAACTCCTCTTCAAGCGTAAGATTGTTGCCAAGTCCTTTGACTACGTCAAACAAAGTTGACTCCGTCAAACGTAGTTTGATATCCATTCCAACAAGTGAATTGCCGCACTTGATGTTATTGGATAGGTTAGGCAGTACTGTTTCTTTCAACTCAAGCGTTAATTGCTTATCAAAGGATTCAGCGTTTTCACCTTCAAGGAGTTTCAGGTACAAGCTCATCTGCGTTACTTCAACTGCCTGCGGATCAATATCAACTCCGTAAATGTTGTTGAGAAGAATTTCCTTCTTCTTGCGTGTCGAAAGATGCCACACGCCGTCTGTTGTTTGGTAAGCATCCGGGATGCCGTCAACTGTTTTTATTTTTTCTGGATTGGCGGAGTAGTAATCAATATGGTACCGAATCAAGTAATCGAACATCTCTAACAAGAACGAACCGCTTCCGCAAGCAATATCGGCAAACTTGAGTTTTGAGATTTGCTTTGGGGTTAAACCTTGCGAAGGTTCGGGTTGTAATAACTTGCCAATTGTATTCTTCACAATGTACGATGTAATGAACTGCGGCGTATAGAACACGCCGCCTGCTTTTCGGACTTCGGGCTTCACTTCTACTTTTGCCCGGTGCGACGGCGTCAGCGTAATGACTTTGCCTAAGTACTGTTCGTAGATAGTGCCAAGAATCTCGATGGGAATTTCATTAAAGCGGTAGGGTGAATGTGGCAGGTAAAGATTCTTGATGATGTCTTTGAGCAACTTATCGTCAATGGAAAGCTGTTCGCTCAGCCGATGCTCGTTGAAGATCAGTCCATTGTATTTTGACCGAAGTCGGGTGAATTCTTTCTGAAGCTTTTGGTAAATACCTTCTTTGTCCGCATAACTTAGAAGAATTTCGCTCTCTTCAATCTGGCGGTCTTCACAGATGCGAAGGAAAATAATGCGGTCGAGAATTCGCTGGACGGCTTCATTGATTTCGCTTACCGATAACCGAGAATTGCGCAGAGCAATATTCTTCGCAAGCTCTTCCTGCCATTTCGAAAGGTCTTTGAGAAATTCTTTGTCAACGGTTTGAGATGCTTCTTTCTTCTCTGCCGGGATTCGCTTTTCCAACTCACCCGATGCAACCGCCTCACGCGAAAACGTTCCGTAGAGGTTGTCGAATTTAGGTCGTACGAGTGTCCTAAAAGGACGGAATTCTTCAAAGTC
>JASEHD010000193.1 GCA_030019075.1 Bacteroidota bacterium | reverse complement strand
GCTGGATCAGATATTTCCCTGGGCAATATGGAGAAATTTTCATATACGAGCTTTCTACCGGGAAGGAACGACAGATAACATTCGATAGAAAGAGAATCTCGGGTGTTTGTTGGGCTTCCAATGATCAGATTATCTTCTCTTCAAACAGGAGTGGTAACTTCAATCTATGGATGGTGCCAGCATCTGGTGGATCGGTTAAGCAGGTAACCAAGGGCGCCGGACCTGATTACACTGTGGACATTTCCCTCGATGGATCCAAGCTGTTGTATTTTCAGATGCAAACGACCAGCCACATTTGGATTGCAGGTACCGACGGCAGCATTCCACACCAAATTACATTTGATGACGTGTTTCTCTGGAGAGTTGCCTTTTCACTCGATGGAAAAGAAATAGTGTTTGCATCTTCTCAACCATTTAGTTCAAAAAAGGGAGCCCGCGTTTACTCAATTGATCGGAATGGCAGGAATCGGAGAGAGCTGACATCAGTCGAAGAGAATATCGGCAATCCTATTCCGTCGCCTGATGGTCGGTGGATTGTTTATGTCGGGACCCCACTCAATGAACCGCAGGATTCTGGGAGAATTTACCTGATAGATGCTAAAAATCCCGGTGCACCTAAATTTGTTTGCAAAGGATGCCCTTATCGTTGGATTAATGAAAGAGAATTTATTTATTCAAGATTTGGTGATTCCACATATAGCACTTGGATCAACAGCATTGAAGGTGGAGAACCTCGGAAATTCTTTGAAGACTCAACGCTGGCATATCCTCTCCAAGGGGGAAAATATGTTGGTTACAGTGACGGACGAATGGGGCGACGAGGTTATTGGATTAGTGCGGCGCCAGGTATAAAAGATCCAGTTCTTCCACATCCTAAGAAAATTCTTGATTACCAGACCACTGACTACGGTGAATTTGATAAGAGTGGAAAATTCTTTTACTATGTAAAGAATGCCGGCGAGCTTTGTAGAATCTCTATCCCTTCGGGAAAGGAAGAGGTCATTCGTGGAGTGTTTCCCGGATTAAATCCAGCCTTCTATCATTCATCTTTTGACATAAGCTACGATGGGAAGGAGATTGTTTACACAGACTCCCGCTTCAACAGCAAGTTGATAATGATTGAGAATTTGTTTAAGTGAACGAAACGGTATGATCGGGCAAACAATATCACATATATTGTTGAATCTGAAAAATCAATGATTAAAAAGAGAAAACATATTCGATTGAAGGAATATGATTATTCATTAGAGGGCTCATATTTTGTTACCATTTGTACAAAGAATAGAGAACATTTCTTTGGAGAGATTGTGAATGGTGAATTACGATTGAATGGAATTGGAAATATAGCTAAGAATTGCTGGCAGGAATTGGAGCAACATTTTTCAAATATTATGTTAGACGAATTTGTTATTATGCCGAACCATGTACACGGCATTATTATTATTTCAGAAAAACCCCGTAGGGATGTTCAATTGAACATCCCTACGGAGGATTATTTTTCTAAGATTTCACCCAAACCTCATTCCCTTGGTGTAATTATCCGAACGTACAAGGCAGCGGTGACAACAATTTGTAAGCAGAATAGTTATGATGATTTTCAATGGCAGAAAGGATATTACGCTCATATAATCCGTAACGAAAAATCACTATACAGGATACGAGAATACATAAGAACCAATCCAGAACGATGGATATGGGATAAAGAAAACACGTTGTATCAAGGTATGGATGAATTTGATCGGTGGTTGAATGAAGAAGGTACACAGAACATTAAAATTCAGAGAATGTTATGATTGGGCAAACAATATCCCACTATAAAATTCTTGAAAAGTTAGGTGAGGGTGGGATGGGTGTGGTCTACAAAGCCGAAGACACCAAACTCAAGCGCACCGTCGCACTTAAGTTTTTAACTCCTGAGTTGACACATGATCTGGATGCCAAGAAACGCTTTATAAACGAAGCACAAGCAGCGTCTTCACTTCAGCATCACAACGTTTGCACGATACACGACATAGATGAGACGGATGAAGGTCAAATATATATCTGCATGGATTGTTATCAAGGGGAAACACTTAAGAAAAAAATAGAACATGGATCACTGAAAATTGACGATGCAATTGGTATAGCATTACAAGTTGTGCAAGGTTTAGACAAGGCACATCAGAATGGTATCTTTCATAGGGATATTAAACCAGCGAATATTTTTATTACAAATGATGGAATAGTAAAAATACTTGATTTCGGATTGGCAAAACTTGTTGGTCGAACTATGGTTACAAAAACTGGCTCGATGATGGGGACTGTTGCCTATATGTCACCCGAGCAAGCACGAGGAGAATCAGTTGATCACCGCACAGACATCTGGTCACTTGGTGTTATTCTGTATGAAATAATAGCAGGAAAACTTCCTTTTAACAGTGAGTATGAACAAGCGATTATCTACTCTATATTAAATGAGGAACCTCAACCATTGAAGAACTTGAAGACGGACATTCCTGACGAGCTGATACGAATAGTAGTAAAATCCTTACAAAAAGACCCGGAGAAAAGATTTCTTAGTACACAAGAGTTTCTCTTAGACTTGAACTCTTTGAAAAAGAAGCGTCAAGTAGAAGTAGAGAAACTCCAAACCGAAGCTAATAAAATTTTACCATCTATCGCTGTATTGCCTTTTGTTAATATGAGCGCTGATCCTGAGAATGAATATTTCAGCGATGGAATAAGCGAAGAAATAATCAATGCGCTAAGTAAGTTAAGCGATCTGCTCGTTGCGTCGCGGACATCTGCGTTTGCATTCAAGGGTACGAAAGAAGACGCCAGGGAAATTTCTCGAAAACTCAATGTTCGACATCTTCTCGAAGGAAGTGTTCGAAAAGCTGGAAACCGACTCAGGATCACCGCTCAACTGATCAGGGCAGATGATGGTTTTCACATTTGGTCTGAATGCTACGATCGTGAGGTAGCAGACGTGTTCGCAATCCAAGATGATATTGCACAATCTATTGTCAACAATTTGAAGGTCAGACTCTTAGAAAAAGAAATAAATAAGATCAAGAAACGCTCCACCGACAATCTGGATGCATATAATGCATACTTACTCGGTTGTTATTATCTCAACAAGGGGACCCACAATTCTTTGCGTATGGCTATCACTAAGTTCGAGGAAGCATTGTCTCTATCCCCCGACTATGCGCAAGCCTGCGCTCAAATAGCAAATGTTTATCATGTCATTGCATTTGCAGATTATTGTAATCCGCAGGATGTCTATCTCAAAGTGACGACATTTGCCAAGAGAGCTGTTGAGCTTGATCCGACATCGCCTGAAGCAAATGCTATTTCAGCTACTACAAAGGAATACTTTGAGTGGGATTGGGATGGAGTTACGCTGTTGCAGGACAGAAAGCTCATGCTTACTCTGTGCTTCACGAATTACACGAAAAAGCAAAGATACAGTATGTAAGGCCCTATTTTTTCACAAAGATTTATAGCGCACTAGGTGAGATAGATACGACTTTTGGATGGCTAGTGTACTGTCCCAAACGCTTCTCGACATATATTAACTTTCGCAATTATAGT
>JASEHD010000192.1:3223-3641 GCA_030019075.1 Bacteroidota bacterium | reverse complement strand
GGAAACTCCGGATTGGCACCAGTGGCTGCAAACTTGACTTCAGGCTCTGGAATATCAATTTCAAATGGTGCTGGTAGTATTTCAATCTCCAATACAGGCTTTATTAATGGTGGAAATTCGTTTGGAACAACAGCTACAATAGGAACGAATGATAATAATAAGCTTGAGTTTGAAGTAAATGGTTTAGGCCGGATGTGGATTGATGTAAATGGCAGACTCTTAGTGGGATATTATACTGGAGATGATGAGTTGGATGTTTGGGGAACTATCGATTCAGAATATGGTTACCAGTATAATGATGCGGCACCCACAGGTCAATACCTGCGCGGTAATGGAACAGCATTTGTCGCATCAACGATACAGGCGAGCGATTTACCCACGATTTCATCAGCAGGCGGATGGACTGACGATGGATCTA
>JASEHD010000192.1:2122-3213 GCA_030019075.1 Bacteroidota bacterium | reverse complement strand
CCGACTATCTACAATTACAGATAAAGTGGGTATTGGGATAACGAGTCCAACAGAGAAACTTGAGGTATCGGGTAATACCAAAGTAACTGGGACTTTATTCACGAGTACTCTTTCCAGCACGAGCCCGCTGAGCTTACAGACAGGTGGCACGACACGGATATATCTTGATGATGCTTTCGGCAATGTCGGCATCGGGACGACGAACCCCGACTATCCGCTTGTGGTGCAGGGTACGGCAGGGACGTACGTCCAAGTCAAGACAGGGCAGACGGATGAGTACGATACTGGACTGAATTTTGGTGACGCAAATTCACCGGACGACGGCGCTGTCATCTACAATCACTTCTACAAGCGGATGGGATTCACGACCAACGGGGTGTACGGCAGGATGGTGATCAGTAGTGCAGGCAACGTCGGCATCGGGACAACCAGCCCTCAAGGCGCTTTAGATGTAAGTTCAACAACAGGAGCGTTCATCGTGCCCCGGATGACAACAGCAGAAAGAGATGCACTAACCACAGTTAATGGCATGATTATCTATAACACAACAACCAACCAATTCAATTTTTATGAAAATGATGCATGGGTAACCAAATAAAGAAATTAAAGATAAATGATTTTATCAAGGAGATAATATTTATGAAAACTAAAATAATTTCAATCGGAATTTGTTTGATTACGTTTACATCGCTCATATTTAGTCAAACAATCACCCGCCAAACAGCAAGCGGGCTGGCTCACCCTTTGTGGGTAGTAGGCCAAGGCGGTGGGAAATCAACTGCTGACACTTTCGCTTTGCACGCTTCCATAGGTCAGCCAATAATTCAAATGATGACCGCTGATACCTTCATATTGGAGAGCGGATTTATCCCAGGTCTCAGAATGGGTTCAGGTTCATATACAACACACGAATATCTATTTGCCGAAGGATGGAATATGGTATCAATCCCGCTTTTGGTAAGTGATTATAGGAAGTCTATCCTATTCCCTACTGCAACTTCTCCGGCATTCGGATATTTAAACTCTTATGAAATCCGGGACACACTGCGAAATAGTGAAGGATATTGGTTAAAATTTCCATCTGAGCAATC
>JASEHD010000192.1:566-2112 GCA_030019075.1 Bacteroidota bacterium | reverse complement strand
GGAACGAGTTATATGACGGACACAATAGATGTAAACGCTCGCTGGAATATGATCGGGACATTATTCTATCCAGTTCTTAAAGCCGATATCGAACCAGTACCACCTTTAATTATCCAATCGAATATCTTTGGTTATATAACTGGAGTCGGATACTATTCTGAAGATACTCTCGAACCCGGCTACGGTTATTGGGTAAAGGTTAGTGAGACGGGAAAATTAATCGTAAAAACATCCTCTCTTCTTTTACAAACTGCCCCAAAGGCATCGGTCACTAATAAAAAAGAGAAATCGGCTCATCATTTTGCAACACTGGCAAATTCTATGGGATTACATGAGTTGAGGATAACTGATGCTGATGGAAAGAGTTCCTCACTATTCTTCAGTGCAAAACACATAAAAACAGAGCTTTGGAAATTCGATATTCCACCTCCTCCACCAGCGGATAACTTTGATGTCCGTTTCAGCTCGCACCGATTGGCTGAGGTAGCTAATCCAGAGAGACAAGATCAAACGCAAAAATTCCCAATCTTAATCAATAGTGCAAAAGATCCAATCACGATAAGTTGGAACGTTGAAATAGATGAGAATGCATATGCATTGGAAGTTGCGAAAGATGGTGAGAAAATCCAAAAATATATTATAAAAGGTAGCGAAAAATTGACGCTCAATACATCTAAGCTTTTGGATTTGAAGTTAGTAATGGGTCCAAGCTCAGAGATGGAACTACCGAAACAATATTCTCTTCATCAGAATTATCCGAATCCATTCAATCCATCGACGAAGATTCGATATGACCTGCCTAAGGATGCAAGAGTAACTTTGAAGGTCTATAACTTGCTCGGGCAGGAAGTAAAAACACTCGTCGATGAGATTCAGAATGCAGGATTCAGGTCAGTCAAGTGGGATGCAAGCGATTCCCCAAGTGGTGTGTATATCTATCGAATATATGCCGAAGGCAGTGGAAAATCGTTTTTCGATGTAAAGAAGATGATAATTGTAAAATGAGATTTCATAATAATCCCTTATGATTTTGATGTTAGAGAAAGGAAATATCTCAAGTTCAGAAATACATAAAATTATTATTTCGGTAATAATGTTTCTATTACCAGCTCTACAAAACAAAAAACATATTTAAAGAAAGGAGAAATTTATGAAACAGATTTATATTATTATGTTTAGCGTAATTTCACTCGCTAACATAACATACTCACAGACGGCGCTAAGCCTTCCGCAAGCACGAGATTCCTTAGAGGATTTTCAATTTTTTAGTTTTGCACATTGTCAACCATACGATTTACCTGCGAAGTGGGATCTCCCAGAATGTGCGTGCTTTGATCCGGGTACCGCTCCGTGGCCCTTGACTACACTTGATGTCGCCCCTGTTTTACCACGCCTTGCAAGGAAGTCGGTAGGTCTACAGGCATCGTGCTACAAACACCGCGGTCAACCATACTGGCAAGTGCAGCTCCAGTACACAACTCCGGAAGATGCCCATTTTGCTGCTCACGATCGAATATTCTTTTTCCGGGGAACTGATATTCTTTGC
>JASEHD010000192.1:0-556 GCA_030019075.1 Bacteroidota bacterium | reverse complement strand
GGCATTACCGTCTGAGATTACCATACCCAAGTGGCTATTTCACAAACACGATACCGAGCAATATATTATATAGTACAAAACAGATTAGAAATTGGTACAAGGCCGAAGAAAATAAAACAAATGGGAAGGGACGCTGGATTGATGGTGATGAGTTACGCTACGGTGAGGCATACTCACCCGGAATAAACGCTCCTTGTGGCGGTATGTACCAGCAACTCGAAGGTTATGACACGGCGAAGCACAAATGGCTAGGATCGGGTAATGCGCACAGTCAGTTGATCGATTCCGTGGTTGTTCATCGTGACCATGATGGACACGTATCTACAATAGATGTTAGGGTTGTCGAGGGAAACGTTACCCGAGATTATGTGGACCAAGGAAACGGTAGATTCAGACGGTCATGGATACGCAATACCAAGTGGTACCGAGACGTGAAGAGATATACAACGCAAGGTGCTCTTTTTGACGGGACAGGGACGGTGAAGATTCGCGGCTGGGGAGTGATGGAGTTTGGCGGTGATCCATATTGTTTCAATGAAGTACTATACGATCCGGG
>JASEHD010000191.1 GCA_030019075.1 Bacteroidota bacterium | reverse complement strand
GCTGAATTTACCTGCCCGCCGTACAACTTTGGCAGGCGGGTTTCAGCATCTATCCAAAGTGAATTGTTTTGCAAGGTTCAGATTCCGAACCCGCTCTATGAGCGGGACGGAATGACGGTAATTTTTACTTTTTGGAAAACCACTTTAAGAATATTTTAACGAACTGATTCGCCGCGGCGAATCGTTCTACAATTAAAACTGTACTTTTTGGACAACCTCCATACCAATATCGAACTTTGAAGGGGCTGAATGGAACTATCGGAGCAGGATCATCTTTTTTGTTGATGTAAAAGAGATAATTTTTCCGTCGACATCAAATACTTTGATCTGATAAAAATATACGCCAGAGGCGCCGTGCCTGCCGGCAGGCAGGTATCCGCCTTTGAAGGAAATACCACTCGTGTTTGAAGGATTCCACTTGATTGATTTATAACCAGCATCTTGAACTTCATCAACAAGCAGTGCAACTTCCTGCCCTAACAGGTTATATACTTTTATTGTTACTCTACTTTCAACGGGTAGCTGGTACCGAATCGTGGTTATGGGATTGAATGGATTAGGATAGTTTTGCTCAACCATAAATTCTGTTGGTAAATTAAATTGGCTTGATAAGCTTAAATAGATGCGAGATATGGTCGACGACTCGACTCGTCGAGGATTTGAGATGTGGGTAGATGATGATGTTAGCATTGGAATTATTCTATCATCAATCTTTAGCGAGACAGAGATATCAGAATATTTTATATCCCATGAAATTTTCAATGGATAATTTTCAGTAGAGATCAGTATAGCAGCATCTTTAGCCGCCTCATTATTAAAAACTTCAAGAAATCTCCCTGATTCGAAACGACAATCAAACTCACCTGCTGGAGGCAGTGGAGGAAGTTCAAATTTCTCTAAGCGGGGTCCTTCGATTTGTTTCCCGAAGAAAAGATGTTGAATATTTCCAAGTTTATCCTCTATTGTTAATGTATTAAATTTTTGTTGGGAAATATCCGACAATGCTTCCTCCTTCACCATTGTAGAATTTCCAACGATTAATTTTCCTGTCTGATTCACTTTAACCCAATAACCTCTTGCAGGTTTCATGCTATCGACGATAATATACGATCCACTATATCCGAAATAATCAGAACACACGATCCCCGTTGGGATTGTTGTAATGGCATTGACAGCGATTGGTAAAATGCTCGTCCCTATTAAATTCCAGCCCGTGTCAACATCGATCGTATCTGTAGGTGGAGGAGTTCCATCGAAGTTAATGGTTTGATTAAAACCGAATTTTAACCAATAACCCCAACCTTGATACAATGTGTCGCTGGTATCATAACCAGCGTCTTTCGTGTATTTGAAAGCAACCGAAGTGGCAGTAGGGAAAAGAATTTCTTTCCGGGGATCGCTGACGGTAATCGGGAGCGATATAATATTCCAACCGGCAGTCACGCTAACTGATGACATCTTTCCGATTCCCGAGACATTTACAACATCAGGTGAGGTCGATCCGTTATGTGTGAAGAAAATATTTCCCACTTTATTCCCAGAGCTTGCTGGAGTAAATGTTATATAATATTTTGTATTTGATGAAGGGTTAATGACAGCACTTGTCGGTGTTACGGTAAATTCGGAATTATTGGAAATCACTGATGAAATATTGAGTGTTGTGAGACCGGTGTTGTAAACTGTTACGCTATCTCTTTTTGAGAAATTTACATGGACATTGCCGAATTGGCGATTTGTTGGTGATACTGAAAATGTTTTGAGAGAATCCTTCGTACAAAGAATCCAACCCTGTGGATCAAGCTTTACAGACATTGGTCTGTGTGATACATTGAATAAAAATGTTTGTGATTGCTGATCATTGAACAGTGTTACTGTTGTATCCCATCCCGCTGAAATAATTTTGAAATCGATCGGCATTGTGAAGTATGAAGGATTGCTTGTTCCAGTAGTCTGACTTAATCCGATTGTTACATCATAGCTGCCATCTCTTTGTTGAGATGTCCAGCTATATGTATATCGTGGATATTTTTCACCGTAAATCCATTCGTTGAAAAAATAATCCAAATCTTCAGCAGCTTCTGCTTCACATATTGCTTGGAAGTCTGTTGTGGAAGCTGTACCATACTTATATATTGGGTCGTTTGCGAAATTGTACATAGCGCGGAAGAAGCCGCTGTCTCCCATAACATGTCGAAGCATATGTAACACTGTGGCACCTTTAGCATATACTAAGTTCCAACTAAAGAGAGTTCCTATATTTGTTGTATCAGTCACGTAAATAGATCCAACTGCATTTCTTGCTGAGCTCATATGGCTGTTAATTCTGCTCCAATAAGAACTTGTTCCATATTTCTTTTCGCGATAAATTACTTCAAGATAAGTTGCAAAACCCTCATTCAGCCAGATGTCTGGCCAGGTTTGGCAGGTAATCATATCACCAAACCACTGATGGGCGAGTTCGTGAATTACCAAGCTCTCGCTGAATCCACCGAGAGAAGTCATCGTTTGATGTTCCATGCCGCCGCCCCAGCCAAACTGTGCGTGGCCATATTTTTCGTTTATGAATGGATACAACCCAAAGAGATCAGAAAAAATCTGCAATCCATCAACCGCTTTAGGCAGTTCAGCCATTGCTGAAGAAAGATTCTCGGGGAGAACATAATTTAAAACTTCCATCGAATCGGTTGGTGAATATTTAAACCAATTGGAAAATTGTGCGTAGTTAGTGATGGCGACTGAAATTAAATACGTTGGTATTGGATATTGTTCTTTCCAATGATAGGTTCCCGTGCTATCACGATAGTTGACAGAGAGAAGTTTACCGTTTGATCCCACTTTGAATGCACTATCGCATGTAACAATGATATCAGCGGAATCTGCTTTATCGCTTGGATGATCGCTGCAGGGCCACCAATCCTTTGCACCATACGGCTCGCTTAATGACCACACCCAAGGAATACCTGAGTGAGACGAAAATTCAAAACTTCCGAAGCCGCTGCTGCCAGGTCTTCCCCTATAATAAATTTCGATTGTCATCAACTCACCTAAATGATATGAACGGTCGAGCGTTACTGAAAATGACGATGTATACTGTGTGAAGGTCGTTAGCGTTCCGCCAACTTTAACTGAGTCAACGGTCATTGTGTTCATGAGATCGAGCAATATCGAGCTGAGGTTGTTTTGTCTGCTGAGGGCTTTCATCAATACCATCCCGCGAAGATATTCCGGTGTGGTTGTAATAGCTATATCGAGCTTATAATATGTCGCATCTATCGAGGGATCGGATTGGATCCCAGTCGTTTGTTTTTGAAATAGAGTTTTGTACCGTTCAATTTCCTTCTGATAAAATTGTTTTTCTTCATTCAAGAGAGTGTCGTCTTGTGCGTGAATGATTGTTACAGAGCTAAGAGATATTAATCCCATTAATAGCTTAAAAAGATTTCGCATTTCGTCCTCTGAGTATTATTTGTGAGTTAGATAATGTAAAGAAATGTAATAATGATAATGATGAAAGTCAAAAATAATGGTTAGAGGAAACATCCTCCAGTGAGAAAAAGGTACCACTCTCGATCATCTTTTTAAATTAGTAACTGATGTTACGCAAAGGTTATTGTCATCATGCTTCGTTACTACATTGCCGTAAACGGCAATGCTCAC
>JASEHD010000190.1 GCA_030019075.1 Bacteroidota bacterium | reverse complement strand
AACTCAATTGTTGCCCATGTTGGGTTTTGAGTTTTCATGAAGGTAGCTGGCTGCATGATCATGCAACCTGTCAATAGGATGCTCGTCAGGAGCAACGTTATAGAATAGTGTATTTTTTGCATAATGCTTCCTTTCCATTTATTTAACTGTGTAAATTTGCAATGACGTATAACTAGTGTATTGACGAACAATGGCGTATATCCACCCGATTTGGTATGATAGACGCCATATGGCGTCTATTTTGCTTTTGGACTAAGTACCGTGTCCAGTGGACTAATAATCTTTCCAAGTGATTTTTTACTAACATGTGTGTATATCTCCGTTGTTTTTGAACTTGAATGTCCTAATAATTCTTGTATGTATCGCAAATCGGTTCCACTTTCTAATAAATGCGTGGCAAATGAGTGCCGTAAACTGTGAACGGTTGCTTGCTTGCGTATTCCAGCAGTTTTGATTGCTCTTTCGAATACGTTCTGTACACTACGCTCTGCTATGTGCCTTCTTCCTTCGGCACCCTCGAATAAATACTCTTTCGGTTTATACTCTTTGTAATATTTTCTCAAAGTCGCTAATGCTACGTCTGAAAGTATCGTGTATCTATCCTTTTTTCCTTTTGTACTTTTAAGATAAATTAATTTTCGTTGACTGTCAATATCTGCAATCTTCAATCGTACTACTTCTCCAACCCGTAACCCTGCCGAGTAGATCAACATCAACAGCGTTTTGTGTTTAAGATTATCAACCGCATCCAATATTTTTACAACTTCTTCTTGACTTAATATAACTGGAAGCTGTTTTTCTTTTTTGGGTCTGGGAAGACTTCCAATTGTAAATGGCATCTTATATAACTTGATGTACAAAAACCGTAAAGCATTAAATACCTGATTGACCGTTGAAGCTGTAAATTTCTTTTCCTCAATCAAATGGAGAAGATATAAACGTATATCACCTTCGTTAACTTCTCTTGGATGCTTTGGTTGAAAATATTTTACAAAAGAACGTAAATTACTGACATATGATTTTATCGTTTTGTGACTGTAATTCCTAAGGCGCATCTCACGCCTTACCGTCTCATAGAACCCATTCTTTTTCGCAGAGTCCCTCACGAAGTGATCTCCAAAGTTAATTATACCTCAGTAATTATTATGTCAAGAATATAAAGCTTATTTGAGCGAAAGTCAAGGGAAAAAACCTATTTTCAGTGTTTTCTAAAAAATCTTTTAAATTTCAATTCACTTTAATAGGCTATCCAACCCATTAATGCAGATTTTCGACCAGTTTTCGAACTTATCAATATCTCTTATTAATTCTTCGGGGTTCCAGAATCCTGTTTCATTGATAGATTTTTCACGTGGCTTTATCAAAGGGTGAGCAAGTGAAAATGTATGAATGATACCAAAATGAACCCTCCCCACTTCATTCGAATCATCGTTTATTAGTCCTCCGATTCTTTCGTTGTATGTGGTTTGGATATTTATCTCTTCGGCTACTTCTCGTTTGAGACCTTCTTGGTAAGTTGTTCCAAAAAGTGCTGGATCGTTCACCGAGATATGTCCGCCCACTCCAATTGAGTAATTTCCCATCAACCTTTTCTCGGCGAGGAGTTTGCCTCTTCGATATGTAAATATTTTCTCCTGATGATGCAGAATAACGTATGGTATGAGCTGCTTATGCTCGAAATCGGTTTCTGCATCTTGCCGCCTCATGTATTTATCAACATCAAACGAGAGCCCCTGGAAATCTCCGATGCGTTTTAATAAGACGGAAGGGAATACGAGGACGTATTCTTCCATTTCATTTTGATTTTTACTCATGGGATATATTTTTGTGTTTAATTCGATTAGCATCATCGTTCACGATGATGCGATGAGATAATCTACCAATTCGTTTTAACATCTTAAACCAGAACTTATTTTAAAAATAAAAACTTTTTGGTTGATGAATAATCCCCGCAAATCATCCTATAGAAATAAATGCCGCTTGGTAATTCTCCGTCCAAGGTGGATGCATTCCATCTAACAATGTACTTGCCCGGTTGTTTTACCGTATTAACCAAGGTAGCAATTTCTTGTCCTAAAATATTATATACCTTCAAATTAACAAAACTGACATCTGCAATCTGATATCTGATATCTGTTATGGGATTGAATGGATTCGGAAAATTTTGTTCAAGATAAAAATATTCGGGTATAATCTCATCCTTGATTCTCACATCTGTCGGTGGCAGGATAGGAGAATCGGCAATGATTTTCAAAAAGTTAATATTAGGGTTTGTTACAATTAAACTATCGTTTTGGGTCATATCAACAGACAACTCATTACTATCACCGATAAGAACAGCGCTGGAATACGCGGCTATTACGCTTTCTTTCGACCAAAAGAAAGTGATGGGATATCCACCACCTGAATTAACGCCCGGATAGAATCTGACTTGAAATGTATCGATCTGGGATTGAGAGTAAAAAGCCCTCATATCTGTCCATGAACCTAAACCAAAAACCTTATATGTTTGGTGTGGATCTTCAAACCGAACATCAAAACTATTGGGTAATCTTGGAGGGATTTCAAATTCACCTTCCGAAAAATCAATAATTGACGATTGAGGATCGACTCCCCAGATTCCATAGCTTGCTCCAGATCGAACTCCCCACCGGACTGATTGGATCGGATTGCGGCGATTATCATGAACTCGCAGAACAATTTTTACACGCTGAGGAATAGGATGTAAGCTAAAATCCGCATCAGAATGATGGTTATCATATCGGTCGAAGGTGAAAGGATAACCTTGTTGATAAATAGGGTAGATTTGCTCCCAAGATTGTTTGACAATAGGAGTAACAGTATATGAGCCAAGTGAAATTTTATTAAAGCAATAATACCCAAAGCTATTAGTCAAGGTTGTATCACTTTCGGAATATCCTTCGATACGTACAAGCCAGTCAGCGAGACCTTGTTCATCGGTATCCTTAACTCCGTTTTCATTTAAATCATGAAAAAGCATTCCGCTGATGGAATTCCAAGGAAAGTAACGTCCGAATTTATATCCTGATAATGTATCGTCCCGATCAAGTGTAATGACGTAGAAATTTGTGTCAGGGTATGAACGTTTCCATAACGTGAGAACATTATCCATAATTAAGTATGTTCCCGAGTCTATACCGGAAATAACATAATCACCTACATCGTCAGTGCGGATGGTTGCTGATATTTTACCTGCAACGTTCAGAGTCCATCGCGGCAATCCCGGTTCATCAGTGTCATGAAATCCATTGCGATTGAGGTCGTTGAATACCGTACCACGAATTATTCCGCCTGCTGTTGTAAATCTTGAGATGCTCGACCAAGGTGTATTCGTTCCATCAAGGAATTTGAGTGCAGTGCGCCAATAATATTTCGTAGTTGGCTCCATATTTTGAATAAGAAGTGTTGTGTTTTTTACGGCATCATTGGTTGGTAATAATGTATCGACAATTATCCCGCTTGTAAAATTCGAATCGAGTGCAACCTGCACAATTGATCGAGTCGCAATCACCCAATCACTGTATTCCCAAGAGATATTTAACGACATAGGGTTAGATAAATCAGGATTCAATGCAACATTCATAGCTCCATCTGCAGGTGATAGAAGAGTAACAGTAGATTGACAATCTATTTACAATTACGACAATTGTCGCCTGGCTTATTTGGGTATTTTAAGTTTTT
>JASEHD010000018.1 GCA_030019075.1 Bacteroidota bacterium | reverse complement strand
TTATGTCAAAGAACATAATACACAAATAGACCATCACGTTGTCGAACAATTTAGACAATGCTTACTTGCCGCTTAAAAACGGTCAACTTGAGTAAAGAATTGTTCACAAGCATAATTACACCTTTTACTTTTATCCTACAGTTTCACTGATGAATCTTCTCACTGAGATCGCACTACCAAAAAATCCCAAAAATATTCCCGCTAAAATAACGCTAATATAAAAAGGTAAATCAATTTGAAAAAACTCTACAAGCTCAGTTGAAATAAAACCCGCTGCAAACGTTAGAAGATAATATATAATTACGGCGGCGATAAGTCCGCCAACGAATCCCTGAAGAATCCCTTCAATAATGAATGGAGTTCGGACAAGCCAACGGGAAGCTCCAACTAATTTCATGGTTTGGACCGATTTTCGCTTTGCATAGATTGTCAATCGGATTGTATTTGAAACCAAAAAAATAGCAGAGATCGCAAGGAATATTCCCACAGCGAGTCCGACAGTGGAAAGCATCTTAACACGCCGATCTAAAAAATCGAGAAGCTCTTTGCGATATGCAATATTATCTACACCATTTATCTCCATAATCTGTTTGTGGATTGCCCCTGCGTTTTTTGGTGTACGGTAACCTTCCTTTAAAAAGATTTTAAATGATGCCGGGAGTGGATTAAAATCGAGAACTTTATATATATTTTCACCAAATTCATTTTGGAAAATCCTTGCTGCTTCTTCCTTCGAAATGAATTTTACGCTCTCTACTCCCTCAAAGGATAAAATTTGATTTTCGATATTATTTATCCGTTGCCGTGAGAGTGGTTCAGCGAGGAATGCTTCTAACTCGACCTTTTCTCGCATGCTTTCGACAAGGCGGGATGTGTGTATGGTAACAATATAAAAGAGCCCTACAAGGAGAAGTGAAATTGTAATTGTGAAAATTGACCCAATTGCTGAAAACTTTGCGCGTTGAAAACCTGCAAGACCTTCTTTTAAAACAAAGCCAAAATTCATTTGTTTCTTTCTATTCTTCGATTAAAAATTCGATTCATCCTGCCATGTATATAATTTCCAAGCATCAGCTTTCTTCGGGCGTACAAATGTCATATTTGCATATCCGCCCACATGTTCAATGTCTGCTGGATTGAAAGTGATAGTTAAATTAAAACCGCGGACAATTGTTAATACCGTGTCTTCCTCTCTAAGTTTGATCTCTTTGTTCCACACAAGCGATAGTGATTGAACACTCTGAAATAATCCGGCTGTCGTTCTCATTTCGTCATCTCTTCCCCAAGTAATATCTATACCTCGATCATAATCTCGGTATCTGAACGTAAAATATGGATCGATCAGTGAACCGTATAGGGCGGTATCTTTAAACGTATATGCGTTGCGAAATGTACAAAATACGTTTTCAAGGTTGCTCAGATCATTACACATTTCTGCTCCGAATTCCTTTTCAAGTTTGGGTGCAAACGGATTAATACAACTTAAACTCAGGAAAGAACTCATCCATATAAGATTTATTAGAATATTTTTCATATTGGGGGAGGGCATCAATATAATTTATACTTCAAGTAACTCCAAGTTGAATCTGTTTCCGTCTTTGAATCGTCCCATCTGCTGATTGCCCAGAGTTGTTGGTTATCTAATTCCATGTAGAGATGCATATATCCTCGAACTTTTAGTATTCCCTGATATAGATGAGGATAAAGCAAAGAATAATTCATCTTATACTCGATTGAGCTTGAAGTGATATTTAATCGAGTTGTATCAGAAAATTCTAATAAAGGGTAAGGGGAAATTGGCTCGCCTAAATTTTGAAAATATCGTCTTTCATCCTCTAAATCCCATTTACTGATTAAAGGGAGAATATTACTCGATGGTGTAAAAATAAATTTTTTTGATGAATTATTTGTATCAATAAAACAACGCATGTAATTCTCAACATTATGCGAAGTGATTGCTGTGGTAAAATTTTCTAAAACAATATCAGGAATATCGGGTCGTTTAAATCCTGTCATGCCTTGTGTTGGTGGCTCTGAATCACGTGGGCTGAATAAATCACATCCATAAGAGATAAAGAGCAATGATATGATTAAGCTGAGAATTCGCATATGTTTTAAACAGCTACTCTGCTATGAAGTGCACGTGCGAGAGTTGCTTCGTCCACAAATTCTAAATCTCCGCCAATTGGTAAACCCCTTGCAAGTCGCGATACTTTTACACCCAGCGGCATCAATAGTCGCGAAAGATAAATGGTCGTCGCCTCCCCCTCTATGTTAGGATTTAATGCTAAAATGATTTCCTCGATTTCTGGTCGAATGCGTGGAAGTAATTCTTTCACTTTCAGATCGTCTGGTCCTATACCTTCTAAGGGTGACAATGATCCACCAAGCACATGATATACACCTTTGTACTCGTTTGTTTTTTCAAGAGCGAGAACATCATTCGGTTCTTCAACAACACAAATGGTGTTCGTATCCCGCTTATTGCTATTGCAAATTCCGCAAGGATCGGTTTCAGTAAAGTTCCAGCAGATGGAACAATACATCATCTTTTCTTTCACGTTCACTAAAGCTTGAGCAATTTTTAAAACATCTTCTTTTGGGAGTTTGAGAATATACAACGCAAGCCGCTGAGCAGATTTTCTTCCGATGCCGGGAAGTTGGCCAAATTCTTCAATAAGTTGATTCAGTGAATCTGAAATGTAAAGCATTAATCAGAATCCTGGGATATTCAAACCGGGAATGTTGGGTAACATACCGGAAGTAACCTTGCGCATTTCTTCTTGTGCCATTTTTTGAGATTCGTCGAGCGCTTTATTAATTGCCGCAACGATTAAATCTTCAAGCATTTCAGCATCATCAGGATTGATTACTTCTTTTTCTATCTGGATTTTTGTAATGTGCTGCTTGCCGTTTGCAGTTACTTTGACCATTCCACCCCCTGATTCAGCCATAACAGTTTTATTCTCAAGTTCAGCTTGCACCTGCTCCATTTTTTCCTGCATCTTCTGAACTTGCTTCATCATCCCTTGCATGTTGGGCATACCCATATTTGATCATCCTTGATATTTTTATTGAATAATAATTTGAAAGAAAACAAAATCTCATACAATATATATTTTTTCATTAGGAAAATCAATTAAAATTCAACAATCCTTGACTTTCAAAGCAAAATGAGTTAACTTTTAATTAAGTTTGGATAAAATTATATTGATTTCAGAGGAAATTCAACATTTGCATACGTACCGCCTGAAGCAGCGACAAGGCGAAGACAATAAAATTCAAGAAACGCTAAAACGAAACGGCAACATCCCGATTCATATTGCAGCCATAATGGATGGTAATGGGCGTTGGGCGAAGAAAAGGGGGCTACCCCGTATCGCCGGACATAAAGAAGGTGTTGAATCGGTAAGAGATATCGTAGAAGCATGCGGGCAGCTTGGGATTAAATATCTCACTCTGTATGCATTCTCGACTGAAAATTGGAAACGCCCGAAGTATGAAGTTTCGATGTTGATGCGTTTACTCATGCGTGCATTGCGCGATGAAACTGAAAAATTACTTAAAAAAAATGTGCGTGTTCAGGCAATCGGAGATATCGGAACTCTTCCTAATCAAGTTCAAGAAGAGTTGTTCTACGCTATTGAAAAAACGAAGTCTAATACTGGACTCGTGCTTATACTTGCTCTAAGTTACAGCGGCCGCTGGGAAATAACCAATGCTATAAAATTAATTTCATCCGCGGTAAAACATGGTGAATTAGAACCTGAAAATATCTCAGACCGGACTGTTGAACAGTATTTATCTACGAAAGGGATTCCAGACCCTGATTTACTTATTCGTACTAGTGGAGAATTTCGAATCAGCAATTTTTTATTATGGCAGCTTGCATATTCTGAAATTCATATAAGTGAAATTCTCTGGCCCGATTTCCGTCGTAAACAGTTATATGAAGTTATAGCTGATTTTCAAAAACGTGAACGTCGTTTCGGATTAGTCAGCGAGCAATTAACTTCATCTAAATAATAAGCAGCATTCAATTAAGAAAATTCTTAAACAAGTAACAGGACTTTAATACATTGCGTAATCATCTTAGTTTAACAGTATTCATCAGTATTATCTTTTTAATTTCACAGCCACTCTACAGCCAACGTACCTCTGTTGAAAGATTTCGCATTCTCGGGGTTTCGGTCGAAGGGAATAACCCGACTACCGGAGCTGAAAGCGGTGCGATTATCACGAATTCAGGCTTAAAAATTGGTGATGAGATTACAATCCCCGGTGATGAAATCCGGCAGGCAATTCAAAAACTATGGGCGTTGAGACTTTTTTCTGACATCCAAATCGTTATAGAAAATAAAATTGATAATGGTGTTTATCTCCTCATTAAAGTGAAAGAATATCCTCGTCTCGATAAAATTGAGATCACAGGGAATGATGAGGTTAGCGAAGATGACATCAAAAAGAAAATAACTCGGACTGAAGGACAAATATTAACCCCCGACGATATATATTCTACCATAAAAAAAATTAAACAATTATACGAAGAAGAAGGTTACCTTCTTGCTTCGATCACACCAGAATCGGTTGTGGAGAATTCCAATAAACCAAACAGAATTTTGCTTAAACTCGATATCGACGAAGGTACCAGAGTTACAATTCAAAAAATCACCTTTACAGGAAACAAAAACTTCGATGATGGCGACTTGAAAAGTGAATTTGAAGATATTTCAGAAAAAAAATGGTATCATTTCATCTTATCGTCTCCTAAGTTCGAAAGGAAAAAATACGAAGATGACAAAGCGAGAATTATAAAATTCTACAGAAAGAACGGTTACATTGACGCTGAGGTACTTTCCGATTCGATATGGCATAGTGATGATAATAAGAAAATGTTTATTCAAATCAATCTTAATGAGGGAGAGCAATATAAGGTTCGCAATGTTAATTGGGATGGGAATACCGTCTATCGTTCTGAGATTCTCAATGCCCGATTAGGATTTAAAAATGGGATGATTTTCGATGAGGATGCCTTTGAAAAAAACCTCAAGGGTAACGAAGAACAAACGGATGTCGCTTCATTATATCTTGACGATGGTTATCTTCGTTTCAGTCTTGAACCCGAAATTAAGCGTATCGGCAGTGATAGTCTGGATATAACAATCCATGTGTTTGAGCGAAACCAATTTCGAATCGGACAAGTGGAGATAAAAGGTAATCGGAAAACGAAAGAAAATGTTATTCGGCGCGAGTTATATACTTTACCGGGTGAATATTTCAGTAGAGCGCTGATCATCCGAAGTTTACGCCAGCTTGCTCAGCTCAATTATTTTAATCCTGAAAAATTGAGACCCGATACCCGCATTATTGATGAAGAAACAGTCAAATTGATATATGAAGTTGAAGAGAAATCGAGTGATAATGTCAACGCCTCTGTTGGATATAGTGGTGCTTTTGGTGTTACCGGTGCGCTCGGATTTACGATCACAAATTTTTCAATAAGCGATCCTCTTGGAGGTGGAGACGGACAGATTCTAAATTTCGATTGGCAGTTTGGCGAAGGTGCGCGATTCCGAACATTCTCTCTTAATTTCACCGAACCCTGGCTTTTCGATAGACCGACAACCCTCGGAGTAAGTCTCAACGATACACGGCAGCAATTTTCGTGGGATATCCGGCAATCAGGCGTCTCGGTAAGATTGGGAAGACGTTTGACATGGCCCGATAATTATTGCCGCACAGATTGGGTTCTTCGGTATCAGCATTATGACATTCGTGATGCTGGTGGAAGTCTTTATTATGAAGTCGGTAGATCAAATCAGATAAGTCTAAACCAAACGCTATCGCGCAACAGTACGGATAGTCCGATATTTCCTACAATCGGGTCGAGCATTGCGTTATCGACAGAAATTTCAGGTGGACCAATCTTACCAGGCACTGTTGATTACCATAAGTGGCTTTTCAATGCTGAATGGTATACCCCACTTTTTGGATCAAGCAGATTGGTTCTATTCTCATCTACAACTCTCGGTTATCTTGAAGGATTTTATGAAAATTCCCGTATTCCGCCTATTGAATATTTTTATATGGGTGGTACTTTGATGGGGTATGTTTCCACAACACCGCTTCGTGGTTATGAGGATAGAAGTGTTGGACCAAAAAATAAATATGGACGAGAAGAAGGCGGGCGTGTGCTAAATAAACATGCGCTCGAATTACGATTAGCAGCTACATTAAATCCGATGCCGATTTATTTCCTTGGGTTTATTGAAGGAGGTAATGTTTATCGTGATTTTCAGCATACTGATTTCTTCGATTTAAAACGATCTTTTGGTGTTGGCGCACGATTGCTTATTCAACCGATAGGTATGATCGGATTCGACTACGCTTATGGTGTAGATGATGTACTGCCAAAAGATGGAAATCCAGATGGTTGGCGGTTTCACTTCCAATTTGGAAGAGGATTTTAATTAATTATTTTTTCCTTATTTTTCACAATTTAAAGAGGTTAACGTGATGCAAATATTTAAATCCATTCAAATGCTGATCCTTATCGGAATTTTTATTATGCCCGTAGGATTTGCACAATCCCTAAAAATAGGTTTTGTAAATTCAGCAAAGATTCTTCAAGATTATCCTGAAGCTATCGAAGCAAATAAAAAATTAGATGCGATTGGTAAACAATGGCAATCGGAGCTTGAACGTCTGAGCAAAGACCTTCAACAAAGATATGAAGATTTTCAAAAAAAAGAGCCATTGCTTAAAGAAGAGGAAAAAAGAATCCAGCGAGAAGAATTAATCGCACTGGAGCAAAAAGGTTATCAGTTTCGACAAGATAAATTTGGAAATGATGGCGAGCTTGCCATTGCTACCGATTCGATCTTGCGTCCCATCAAGTTAAAAGTGATGAAAGTTATTGAAGAGATCGCCAAAGAACAAAAAATCCAGTTCATGTTCGATAGAAATGAACAAATTATGTTTTTACTTTATGGTGAGCCAAAATATGATTATACCAATCTCGTTATCGACCGTTTGAAACGAGGGAAAATTTAATAACTAATATGAGGTAAATTATGAAAACAAACATGAAATTCTTGCCCTTAATCATTATACTTTTCCTAAACTTCACAGTGGGTTTGGGACAGTCGAAAATTGGCTGGATTAATTCGAAGGTTATAATGGAAAAACTGCCTGAGGCACAAGATGCCCAGCGGCAGATTGATAATTTGGTCGCCGAGTGGCAAGCAGAGCTTGCTAAAATGCAAAATGATTGGCAGAAAAAATATCAGGAATATGACAAGAAAAAATTAATCCTGACTGATCAGCTTCGTGCCGAGTCGGAAAAAGATCTGCAGGAGCTTGATAAAAAAATTACCGATTATCGGAATAAAAAATTTGGGCAAAACGGTGAACTGTTCACAAAGCAAAATGAATTGATGAAACCGATTCAGAATAAAATCTTCAAAGTGCTTCAGGATATAGCAAAAGATGATGATTACGATTACATCTTCGATAAAAGTGGTGATGTTCTTCTCATGTATTCGAACGAAAAATACGATTTAACAACAAAAGTGCTTGAACGTATTACGACATTCAGTAAGTGAGTATGCGGCTCTCTGAGATAGCAAAAATTGTTGACGGTAAACTCTCCGGGGAAGATGTCGAAATATTGCATGTAGCAAAAATTGAAGAAGCTGGCGTTGGAGACATTACCTTTGTAGCGAATCTAAAATACAAAACATATCTTAAAACCACAACGGCATCGGCAGTTTTGGTCTCGAACGAAACTGAATTCGATGAACTCTCAGATCGTACAACTCCGATTAGCGTGTTGAAAGTTCCTGATCCATATCGTTCGTTTTTACAATTGGTAAATACTTTTCATCCACCCGTTAAGCCGCTACCGCAGGGTATCCACCCAACAGCGATAATCGCATCGAGTGCTATGATTGGTGATAATACTTCAATTGGTGTGTATGTTGTTATCGGAGAGCGATGTAAAGTTGGTGCGAGGACAACTATTTATCATGGCTGTATTTTAAGTGATGATGTCGAAATCGGAGAGGAGTCGTTGCTATACGCGAATGTAAGTGTGCGTGAACAATGCAGGATTGGAAGCCGGGTCATTATTCATTCCGGAAGTGTGATCGGTAGTGATGGCTTTGGTTTTGCCCCTAAACCCGACGGCAGTTATGAAAAAATTCATCAGTGCGGTATTGTCGTGGTGGAAGATGATGTTGAAATTGGTGCTAACTGCACGATTGATCGAGCGATACTTGGAGAAACAATCATCAAAAAGGGGGTGAAATTAGACAACTTGATTCATATTGCCCACAATGTTGTGATTGGTGAACACACAGTCATCGCAGCGCAAACTGGAATTTCAGGAAGTTCAAAAATTGGAAAATATTGTGCGCTTGGTGGTCAGGTTGGTTTGACGGGGCACATTACTATAGCTGATCGAACGAAAATCGGTGCGCAATCTGGAGTACCAAAATCTATTAAGGAATCTGGTAAAACATATTTTGGTTATCCCGCTCGTGAGATCCAAGAAACTTTAAGAATCGAGGGAGCGCTTCGACAGTTACCTGAGTTACTTTATGAAGTTAGAAAACTCCAGAAGAAAATTGAAGAAATTGAGCGACTTATTAATCAGCAGAAAATTTAAACGACTAAAGGAAGTTAATGTTAGTACAACAACACACAATTAAACGATCTATCTCACTGTCAGGTGTTGGACTACATACTGGCGTCTCATCCACAGTAACATTCAAACCAGCACCTATTAATTATGGCATCCGATTTCGGAGGGTCGATCTACCTGGGCATCCTGAAATTCCCGCTCTGGTTGATCTTGTTGTTGAAGTCGCACGAGGCACAACACTTCAAGTGGGTGATGCAAAAATCCATACGATTGAACACATTCTTGCGGCAATTGTCGGTTTGCAGATTGACAATATAATAATTGAAGTGGATAACATCGAACCACCGATTTGTGATGGCAGTGCAAAACCATATGTTGAAACACTGTTAAAAGCAGACTTTGAAATTCAGGATGCACCCAAAGATTATCTTATCATTGATCAGACAATACAGTATGTCGATGAGAGTAAGGGAGTGCATATAGTTGCTCTGCCGACCGATGATTATAGATTAACTGTAATGGTCGATTATCACAATCCTGCTCTTGGAAGCCAGCATACGGGGTTGTTTAATTTAGAAAAAGAATTTATTAATGAATTTGCCCCGGCGCGAACATTCTGCTTTCTGCATGAAGTTGAAGCCCTGCATGAGCAAGGTTTGATTCGGGGCGGCAGCTTGGATAATGCTATTGTGATTGCAGACGAGGATCTAACGGAAGAAAAGGTAAAGCGGATTACACAAAAATTGGGTTTAAACGAAACTCTTATTATTGGAACTAATGGGATTCTAAATAATAAATCTCTAAGATATAAAAACGAGCCGGCGCGTCATAAGTTAATTGATCTGATGGGTGATCTTGCACTTATTGGAGCGCCATTCAAAGCTCAGATTCTTGCTGCGAGGCCCGGACATGCGAGTAATGTTGAATTTGCTAAAAAGGTTAGAAAACTCTATCAACAGCAAGCTCTCATCAAGAAGTATCAATTCGAGAAGAAAGAAGGAATAGTTTTCGATGTTAATGCACTGCAAAAAATTCTGCCCCATAGGTATCCTTTTTTATTCGTGGATAATATCATCGATTTTAAACTTGATGAAAAAATTGTCGGTGTCAAGAATGTGAGTATAAATGAATGGTTTTTTGTAGGGCATTTTCCCGGAAGACCCGTTATGCCGGGTGTATTGATCATAGAAGCCATGGCACAGGTGGGCGGGATTTTACTCTTGAACGGATTAGAAAACCCCGAGGGGAAAATCGCCGTATTCACTACTATTAATAACGCAAAGTTCAGAAAGCAAGTAGGTCCGGGTGATCAGCTAATACTCGAAGTATTTTTAAAAAATCGACGTGCTAAAATAGCTTTATTAGAAGGTAAAGCGTATCGCAATGGTGAACTTGCCGCAGAAGCTGAACTAAGCGCAGCAATTGTAGATAGAGAAATTGAAAATACAAAGAAATATTAATTCATACACGTCAATCAATAGGTTAAGATATGAGCATTTCTATAGATAGCCGAGCAGTGGTGAGTCCTAAAGCTCAAATTGGTGAAAATATTTCAGTCGGACCTTTTACAATCATAGAAGACGATGTAGTGATTGGAGATGGAACGCACATTGCCTCGAATGTCCTGATTGCAAATGGTACACGTATCGGAAAAGAATGTCGCATCCATCATGGAGCTGTATTAGGTACTCCGCCTCAGGATCTAAAGTATAATGGTGAGGTTACAACTCTTGAGATTGGTGATAATAATGTTATCCGTGAGTACGTAACTATGAATCGCGGAACATATGCACGCACTAAATCCACTGTTGGGAATCATTGTTTTATAATGGCATATGCCCATGTTGCACATGATTGTCAGATTGGAAACAATGTTATTCTTGCCAATTCAGTGAATATGGGGGGACATGTTCTAATCGAAGATTACGTAATAGTAGGAGGAATAGTCGCAATTCATCAGTTCTCAAAAATCGGTTGTCATGCAATGATAGGTGGTGGGTTCCGGGTAACGAAAGATGTGCCTCCTTATATACTGGCAGGTTCTGAGCCGCTCGCATACAAAGGTTTAAATATCATTGGTCTCAGAAGACGGGATTTCACCGACGAGACAATCGAAAAGCTCAGTAAAGCGTATCGTTTAATTTATCATTCTCAATTAAATGTTTCTCAGGCACTTGAAAAGATAAATACCGATATCCCATCAACTGATGAGGTCAGGCATATTCTCGAATTTATTGAAAAGAGTAAACGCGGAATTATCGGAAAACGATGATCCTGAAATTTATTAATACCGGTCTCCGTCCGGGTAAATTTAATATGGAGTTTGATGAAGCTCTTGCAAGGGATTTGCAAAATGGAATCGGTTTCCCTACACTGCGGGTATATGGCTGGTATCCACCTGCGATCTCAATCGGCTTTCATCAGAATATTGAAGATTTCGATCATGAAAAAATAATTAAATCCGGATTCGATATCGTTAGGCGGCCCACAGGTGGTAAAGCAATATTACACGCTCATGAGCTTACTTATTGTGTTGTAACGAAAATCATTGATCAAGGACCACGGACGATCTATCAATCCATCAACGAATGTCTTTTACGGGGTTTAACGAATCTCGGAATAAACGCCTCTCTTTCGTTATACTCTGATAACTTCAGGCAACTTTATAAATTAAATACTTCGATTCCATGCTTCTCTTCCTCAGCAAAGAATGAAATTCAATTTGAGGGAAAAAAACTTATCGGCAGCGCTCAAAGACGATACGGTGACGTTATTTTGCAGCATGGTTCATTACTATTAGGATCGGAACATCGGAGGATAATTGAATTTCTCGCCCCTCATATATCCGATTCAGGAGAAATCATAAATAACACTCTATTGTCCTGCACAACCGAGGTTGAGACCATTTTAAAAAGGAATGTCAGTTTTAATGAGATTGCCGCTGCAATAAAAAAAGGATTTGAAGATAGTGGGAATATTATTTTCGAAGATTCAGATACTACAGTAGCTAACAGTTCTCTTTCACCGCTTGAGGAATGTTTATGAAGAACAAAAAGAAAAACCAAAATAAGCCAAGGGTTGTTACGACAAAGACCGTGATGACGATGAAACACACTGGTGAGAAGATTGCTATGCTCACAGCGTACGACTACTTAGTAGCCAAATACCTTGACCAAGTTGGAATCGATATTATCCTTGTTGGAGACTCGTTAGGTAATGTTGTTCATGGTTATGAAACAACACTTCCAGTTACTATCGATGATATGATATATCATGCCAAGGCGGTAAAACGTGGTGTGAAGAATGCATTGATTGTAGTCGATATGCCTTTCATGTCGTTTCAGACCAGCATCGATGATGCTGTGCGGAATGCTGGACGAATTATGAAAGAGGTTGGAGTTGGCGCAGTTAAATTAGAAGGAGGAGAATATATTGCCGACATCGTACGGCACTTGGTAAAAATCGGAATTCCTGTGATGGGACATTTAGGGCTAACACCGCAGGCAATTAATAAATTCGGGACATACGAAGTCAGAGCAACAACTAAAGCAGAAGCTGAGGAACTGCTGCGGGACGCAAAAATTCTTGCTGATGCGGGTATTTTTGCTTTGGTCTTAGAAAAAATTCCTGCAGAGCTTGCTAAGAAGGTAACTCAATCAATTCCAATCCCAACAATCGGAATCGGAGCCGGTTCTCACTGCGATGGACAAGTTCTTGTTGTTTACGATATGTTAGGACTAACGGAAGAGTTTAAACCGCGGTTCGTAAGACGATACTCTGAATTAGCGACGACTATGCGTTCAGCATTCCAAAATTTTATTGCAGATGTCAAAACACAAAAATTTCCGTTGAAGAAAGAGAGTTACTAATAAACATCGTGAAAAAAACCTCCAGAATCCCGAATATTCTTGTTTCCAATGACGATGGGATAGATGCACCCGGTATTTATGCTGTAGTCAATGAATTAAAAAAGTTTGGGAATGTAACAGTTGTTGCCCCCGACGAACAGCGTAGCGCGGTAGGGCACGCCATTACAATGAACTATCCACTCAGAGTTAAAAAATTTTATAAGAACAACAAGTTCTTCGGTTATGCTGTTGAAGGTACTCCTGCCGATAGTGTAAAGATTGCTGTGCGTACTGTTCTAAAAGAAAAACCTGATATTTTGATTTCAGGTATTAACCATGGATCCAACACAGCAATAAACATTATCTATTCGGGAACAGTTTCTGCGGCAACAGAAGGAACGATTCTCGGTATCCCATCAATTGCTGTATCTTTAACGACGTATGATAAACCGGATTTCAGTTTCGCTGCAATGTTTTCCCATAAACTTGCTGAGATGGTTTTACAGAAAGGACTTCCGAAGGATACGCTGCTTAACGTAAACGTTCCTCCATTAAAAGAAAAAGATATTCGGGGTGTGCGAATTACCCGTCAGGGAAAATCTCGTTGGGATGATACATTCGAGATGCGCCGCGATCCGAATAACAAAGAATATTACTGGTTAACTGGCAAACTTGAAGTTCTTGATATTTCTGAAGAAACCGATTTGATCTCAATTTTCAATAAATATGTTTCAATCACACCTATACATTTCGACCTTACCAACTATAAAGCGATATCGGAGTTGAAAAGTTGGAAGCTCGAAAAATATTTCAAGAAATAAAAAAGCTTATTCCTTTTTTATTTTCTGTTTGATGATATTGTCGAGATGCTCGAGTTCAACAGGTTTGGTAACGTATGCATCGACGCCGAGTGTTTGCCCATATTTTTGAGCTAAATAATCATCGATAGCAGTCAGGAAGAAAAAGGGAATATTAACAAGATTTGGAATCTTCTTCACTTCCTGAAATAACTCGAAGCCGTTCATCGGCATCATGCGAAGATCTGCGATGATAATATCAGGAGTAACGGATTTTAAAGTTTCAAGCGCAGTATTGCCATCCCCTGCGGTGAAAACCTCATATCCGCGATCTTCCATCCCTATTTTTAATGCCAGTAGGGCATCGGCTTCATCGTCTACAAAGAGTATTTTTATTTTATTCATTCATGGAATCTCCATAAGATAATAACAGTAATTTTTCAGAAAATCAAGGGGTGCCTTTATTGTAAATCTTTTATTGCATTTTCCGCTGCTTTTAACAAGGATTCAGGCCCAACCGTTGAGCCGGTCGCATTCTTCATCCATAGATCTGGGGCGGTTCGTCCAACTGTCGTTATCCGCTCAAATTCAGGACCGATTGCCCCAGCTTTTTTCATTTGTTCCTCAATCTGGAATGCGATCATGTGTCCTATTGGATAATCTGGTAAATAAAGAAATGCGTCGATCATATGAGAATAAATTCCGAGAAGTAAGACATCTTCCTTACCAAAAACCGGGGCATAAAATTTATTCCAAATGTTCTTGGCAATCCGGATTGTCGCTTCTTTTAATTCCGAAGGTGTAGCGTTTGGATGATCGTACATCCAGTGCCAAACTTCCATATCGACCAGTGCGACACCGGAGATTTCAAATACTCCCCAGAAATCGTTAACAATATTCATAGCGTCACTCTTTGGATCGGTCGCTGAAAGCCCTAATAATTCTAAATCATGTCCCTGAAAAACAAATGCAAGTGCTTCCGTGAATGCAGTATTCGGTACACCTTGCAGAAACCAATGATCGATGTCGTTGAGCGAGAAAATTTGTTCAACATTGTGTCCCATTTCATGCACAGCGATGTTGAATCCTTTATAGTTCATTCCACTTTTTCCCACCCGTGTCCTAAGATGTGCCTTCTCGGAGCGCATTCCGGCGCCGAGCGCATGTCCGGAGCCGCGTGCGGGATCAACAATGATATTATTTGCAAGATACTCAGCACGTTCTTTTGAGAAACCAAGCTTGATAAGAAGATTTGGGATGTCCTTTTTGTAAGCATCGGCTGTTGGATATTTTGTAGAAACAATCTCATCGAGTTGTGCTTCGGTATACGCTCCGCGCGGACGGAAACCATTATACCATATATCAAATGGCTCAAGCTTACGACCCAGCCGCTTTTCTATCAATTTTGCAACATCCAATGCTACTTTTGATGATACAACCTGTTCGAGCATCATTTTGACACGCTGTTCAGAGATTTCGCGATTTTCATCGAAACGCCGTGCGATCAATGTCGGTGCTGTTGGTGAATATGGATCGAGCTTCGTAGATGCCTGAAAGGTTTTCAACAACATTGCATATCTTGTATCGGGTTCATGTGCATTCGTGATCTTCATGTCGGAAGCTTTTGGAATATCTGAATCTGTTACCTCGGAAGCTTTCACCTCATTCGTATATGGATCCCAATCAACATTTGGGTTATTGAGAACGACTTCAGGGATAGTTTGAGTAACAATTCTTTCCATAACTTTCTGTATAATACGTTGTTTCTCAAGTCCGTTGTTTGTATCGGAATAATTCGCTTTTATCTCATCACGCAGATTCCAATGAGATAATAGCCGAAGTTTCGGTGGAAACAGTCGTTCACCTTTTTCATTCAACAGATGGTGCATCCAGATATTATATTCAGAAATATACTTATCGGCTTCGGATGCTGCCTGAGCAATAGCAAGATTGACATCAGCTGGAACACGTTTTGAGAATCCTTGTGCGAGCCGTGCCTCCGCCCATTGTCGTCGAGTCCATTTTTCCCCTTCCTTCAATCGCTGATCGAGCGTAGTCAAAGGAAAATTTAATAGGACAATAAATGCCAATTTATTTTTAAAAAAATCATCGCTAATATGAGCAGAAGGGTCATAACCCGCGAAAATATCATCCATCGGTAACACGGGTCCCAAGTCGAGATCAGCCTGGTTGCGGAATTCGCGACCAATCTCTTGCATATGCCCGGTGAGCTTTTCAAGAAGATTTTCTAAGCGGTTAAACATTGTATCGAGTGTTGCTTGGTCACCCGCGAAGTTTTGTTGGATAAAATTCTCGAATGTTGATGCATCACCATCTTCTGTCCGCCAGAAATCAGCCACCTGTTTTATGCCCCGCTGAATACGGTTGCGTTGGGATTCACCGTGCTTTTTTATTAGCTCAACCTGAATCTTTTTTATCGAAGTTTTAATCCATGGTAGCGGTATAGTCTGTGCATTCATTGTGTTCGTTCCTATAAATATTACAATTAAAAAAAATGTTAAAATCATTAGTGAATATTGATGATGCATGATTATTTCCTTCAAAATGTTATGACTATTGTTGTGTATTCGCATGAATTTAACTCATTTTAACGAGGATTGCAAATAATTTTTTACGGTAGTAGAATATTTTAGTAATTCTTTGGAACTGGATTTCTCATTAAAAAACGATATTATATGCTGCTTGTTGCGTCTTTATTCGGAATCAATTATCTTTATAATGTGGAAGTTTATCAGATATTCAAGTTCGTTGGAATCGTACCAATATTCTACTACCCAATATAAATATTTTCAGATGATTAGATCATTGACATTAATAATCGTAAGTATTCTAGTGTTTTCAGCATCGGGTTGTGCTCAGAAGAAAAGCAATGACCTAAATAGATTCATTCTGAATTCAAAAATTGAAAGCAAGGCATTGAAAGGTAACCTCATCGGTGATCCTTCGGTGCGTGAGATGTTAATATTGCTCCCACCTTCGTATTTTTCCTCGAAAAAAGTGCAATATCCTTCTATTTATCTATTGCATGGACTTGGGAAAAGGAATAATGGACACCGTGAGTATATGTCGTTGCTGGAACACGTGTTCAGTCTTATGAAAGAAAAAAAATACCTCACATGATAATTGTGGCAGTTGATGGAACAACAGCGTTTGGCGGGAGTTACTATACTGATTCGCCTACGGGCGGAAATTTTGAGCAATATGTAAGCAAAGAAGTTGTGCAATATATCGACAGCATTTATCGCACTCTAAAAAGTCCTAGCTCACGTGCAATTACCGGATTCTCTATGGGTGGATATGGTGCGATAAAAATAGGAATGAAATATAACGATCTATTCGGTCAGATCGGAAGTCTTAGTGGTAGTCCGCTTTCAATAAGATATCGGAAAACAATCTATAAGAGAGCGTTGGCGAATCATGAAAAACCAAAGAGTGTTGATGAGTTGGTTAACAAAATTACGTTCGAGACGAATTGGTCGTTAGCCGCAGCATATGCAAAGGCATCAGCGTTTTCTTCCAATCCAATGAAATCACCGTTATTTTTAGATCTTCCATTTGAGGTGTCGTCGAATGAAACACGAGACACAATCTGGCAGAAGTGGTTAGACGATGATCCATTGTCGCTTGTTTCCCAATACCATAAGAACCTGCGCTCACTCGACCAGATTTATATCGATCATGGGGATGACGAAACGACTTTGGGGACAGAAGATTTTATCAGAGAATTACTTCGGTATGAGATAGGCTGCACTTATTATGTATTTCGTGGTGATCATGTCGATGAATTACTGCTACGTCATGTGAGGATGCTCCAATTTCTTTCGTCTCGTTGGGAATGAACTGACATTTAGATATATTACTTTAAAAACCAATAGACAGGAAAAGGGTAAATGAAAATTACACTTCGCCTTATCGTTTCGCTTATATTCGTGGCTGCACTGGTGGCAACTATTTTTTCCTATTATCAGGTGCAGAATGAAGAGGAGCGATTAACAACCGAGCTAACGCTTAGGGCTTCCACACTTGCTGAGAGCATGGAAGGCACTATCAGTGAACCGCTGCTTTCTAATTCACCTGAACGGTTGAAAAAATTCATCGAGCGTTTTATAAAGCGTGACCCATTTGTTGGTATTGCTATCTTCGATAGTCAATGTGTATTTGTTGAAAAAAGTCCCAATGTTGATTTTTCCAAACAAGCGTTTACAAAATATATCATGGAATCTACAACAAGGAAAGAAGGAATATCATACTTTGAGACTATCGATGGAATAAAAACGCACATCTATACTTTTCCGCTCCGGAGAGATCAACAAATTATTGGGTCACTTATCCTCACACACAATGCTTCGTACATTGAGAGTCGGTTAAAAGAGATTTGGCGGAACAACTTCGTTCGACTTCTTATACTTTCATTTTTAATCATTCTCACAACGATACTTGTAGTACGGTGGAGCTTGACCGGGCCAATAGCACAGATAGCAGATTGGTTAAAAGGATTGCGGATGGGTAAGATAAAACAACCCCTTAATCTCCCACGAGGAGATGTTTTAGGACCACTTGCCAACGAAGTAACAATATTGGTGAAGAATCTTGCACTGGCACGGGCGTCGGCTGAGGTTGAAGCACGGCTGAGGGCTGAATCAGAATCTTTGTGGACCGCGGAGCGGCTTAAAGAACATGTAAGGCAAGAAGTTGGAAACAAAAATCTATATGTGATTTCAAATCGTGAACCATACATGCATCAAAGACGCGGCGGAACGATAGAATGCATCATTCCCGCCGGTGGATTAGTTACAGCGATAGACCCGATTATGCGTTCTTGCGGTGGTACGTGGATTGCGCACGGAAGTGGCGATGCCGATTTAGAAACGTCAGATCGAAATGGAAAAATTCCGGTTCCACCGGAAGAGCCAAATTACACACTCAAACGTGTGTGGCTGACAAAAGAAGAAGAAGAAGGTTATTATTATGGATTTTCGAATGAAGGAATCTGGCCCCTTTGCCATCACACACACACACGACCTATTTTCCGTTTGGAAGACTGGATACATTACCAGAAAGTAAATGAGAAATTTGCAGAAGCATTACTTGATGAAATCGAAAATGAAGAAGAGCCGCTCATATTGATTCAAGATTATCATTTTGCACTGCTTCCTTTCCTGATCAAATCGAAGCGCCCCGATGCGAGAGTTGCTATCTTCTGGCATATTCCTTGGCCAAACCCAGAGGCATTCGGTATCTGTCCGTGGAAAAGAGAAATACTCCTCGGTTTATTAGCTGCTGATCTCGTAAGTTTCCAGATTCAATATCATTGTAATAATTTTCTTGATACGATTGACCGATTCCTTGAATCGAAAATTAATTGGGAACAATTTTCAATCGAACGACAAGAACACATCACCTTGATAAAACCTTTCCCTATCAGCGTTGCATTTCCGGCGGTACTTACTACAGTCGAACAGCCCGGGGTCAACAAAGAAACTCTCTTGAAAAAGATAATGAAAGATCATAATATATCTGTTGAATATCTCGGCGTTGGTGTAGATAGGATTGATTATACAAAAGGTATTATCGAACGGTTCAGAGGTCTGGAGCGTTTCTTTGAGAAATATCCTGAATTTATAGAGAAATTTTCGTTCATTGAACTGGGTGCACCAAGCAGAACTCATATCAAGCGGTATCATGATTTACTCGCTGAAGTTGAAGAAACAGCCAATAAAATCAACTGGCGTTTCCAGACAAAAAAATGGAAACCGATTATTTACCTCGAAGCACATCATAATCATGATACAATCAACCGACATTATAAAGCGGCTGATCTTTGCATGGTAACATCGCTTCACGATGGAATGAATCTCGTTGCAAAAGAGTATGTTGCAGCCAGAGACGATGAAGATGGCGCGCTTATTCTTAGCCAGTTTACGGGTGCAGCAAGAGAACTGCACGATGCTTTCATCGTGAATCCTTATGACGTCGAGGAAGTTGCCGATTCGATTCATTCCTCACTAACTATGCCACCCGATGAACGAAAATTACGAATGCAAAGAATGCAAGGAATATTGAGGGAACATAACGTCTATCGCTGGGCTGCTAATTTGGTTGCTACGCTCTCCCGGATACGGCTTAAGAAAAATACTTAACGGATGATAGAATAATGGCACAAACTTATTTATTCCGAAAACAAGTGTGGCAAAATCTTCAACAGAAGATTTCTAACAGTAATAAAATATTTTTATTCCTCGATTATGATGGCACTATTGTATCGATTAAAAAACATCCTTCGTTAGCTGTACTTCCTTTAATTACGAGAACTTTGATTGCACAATTAGCGAGACACTCAAACATCTCTGTCTGTATCGTTACTGGCCGCTCGCTAAATGATATTCGCAATCTTCTTGGGATCAAAAATATATTATATGCTGCTAACCATGGGTTCCAGATTCATCATAAAAAGCGAACATGGATACACCCTGATGTTAAACGAGTATTACCACTAATTAAAAAAGTCGAAGGAGCTCTTGTAAAGGGACTTAAACCTATAAAAGGATTTTTAATCGAGAACAAAGGATTCACATTGAGCGTTCATTATCGAAATGTGAAACCTGAAGACGTTCAACAATTAAAAATAATTCTGAAAATAATCGTATCATTATTTTATGAAGCCTTGAAACTGACCGCAGGTAAAAAAGTAATCGAGGTTCGCCCTCAAATTCAATGGGATAAAGGCAAGGCAATTCTTAAAATCTTAAAGATGTATCGGGTAACTGACAAATCAACTGTTATTTTTATCGGTGACGATAAAACTGATGAAGACGCATTCAGGTTGTTGCCATCGCATGCAATCACAATACGCGTTGCAAAAAATAAATCTACTTATGCAAAGTATTATCTCCGCAATTCTTCTGAAGTGCGGCAATTATTAGAAAATATAATCTCATTAAAACACAATCAACGAGGTCTTGTATGAATCGCATTGCAAAGGAACCGTTCCAATTTCTCACACGCCAGAATTTGACGTACCTCTTAGGGAAGAAAGCAAAAAACTTAAATGCACTCCTCGCAGGAATTAAAGAAGTACCGGTTTCTTCCATCTACCAACACACTCATCACTTTCTTGAACAGCATGAGTATCTTTCGCCTGAGCCGCCTAACGATTTTGCATATTGGATCACAAATGTTCTTCAGAATGACGCTCTTGGCGAAGAGATTGCCGGCATCGATCTTCGACAATTCTCCTCATTAAAAGATATTCAATTTAGACTTGTTGAGATCATTGAAAATTCGATTCAACAAGATCCAGATTCAGCTAATCGAAACGTACCGGCAGGCGAAGAATTCCACTTCATGGGTGCGCAAACATTCGTTTTTCCAACGCAATACATCGCACATGATTTATTAGAATTCAAACAATGTCTTCAAAGCGTTTCAAATTATTCAATTTATTATCACATGTTTGAAGCACCACTGCATCAGCAGAAAGATCGATTTTGTTATTGGATTGGGCAATCACTTGAAGATGAAAAGTTGGCATCAGCATTCAAGCAACTTGATCCTTATACACAAACGCTTGATAATTTAAAACATAACCTCGTGAGATTAGTCCGGGTTCGATTGGAGGGAAAATAAAATGGCAAATCTTTATGAATATGAACCGATTGTTGGTAAGGATGTAATTAATGAATTGGAACTTTATGCGAGCAAACTCAAAAACGTTAGCGTCCAGCACATTAACTCAACTGCTGTTGGAGGTGGTGTTGCCGAAATATTGATACGGATGGTACCACTTTTAAAAGACCTTGGTATTAATGCTTTCTGGGATGTTATAAAAGGTGGTGAAAAGTTTTTCGAAGTAACCAAGAAAATGCATAATGCCCTTCATGGACAAAAAGTCTTGTTTTCACAAGATGAGATGGGTCTGTTCATTCAAACCAACGAGATGAACGCACGAGACATGGATTTGCGCGGAGATATTATGTTCATTCACGACCCACAACCGATTGGACTGATTTCTCGCAAGAAAGAAATCGGGCATAAGTGGATTTGGAGATGTCATATAGATTTTTCACATCCCGACCCATTTACATGGAATTTTCTAAAAAAATACATAGAGCAATACGATGTCAGCATTTTTTCGGCGCCTGCATTTGCGCGTGAGTTACGAATTCCACAAGTGCTCATCGCACCTTCGATTGATCCATTGAGTGACAAGAATAAAGATTTGCCTCAAGATACAATTGATTCTGTATTAGAACGTTTGAAGATAGATAAAAATCGTCCAATCGTAACACAAATTTCAAGATTCGATTATTTAAAAGATCCGAAAGGTGTTGTACAGGTTTTCCGAAAAGTAAGAAAATATATAGATTGTCAACTCGTTCTTGCCGGAGGCGGCGCAACAGACGATCCCGAAGGCGCAAAAGTTCTTGCCGAAGTTCAAGAGATCGCAGCAAACGATCCAGATATTTTTCTTCTATTGCTACCACCGAGCAGCGACATTGAGATTAATGCGCTTCAAAGGGCATCATCAGTTGTTCTTCAAAAATCACTCCGTGAAGGTTTCGGATTAACTGTGGCTGAAGCCCTTTGGAAAGGAAAACCAGTAATTGCAAGCGCTGTTGGCGGAATTCCTTTACAGATTGCTAACAAATATTCGGGATTACTTACGCACACTATTGAAGGAACTGCATTTGCACTTAAACAACTTTTACAGAATCCATCGTATGGAGAAAAACTCGGTATTAGTGGTCGAGAGCATATTAAAAAGAATTTTCTGATTACAAGACATCTGCGCGATTACATGTTACTCTTCCTCTCGCTTGATCATAAAGGTGAGGATGTTGTGTTTCTATGATGAACTGAAATATTTTCACGATATCTCTCGTGTGTAGTGTCGGGACTTTCGTCCTGACAGAAGCAAGTAGAATTAAATAAAATGCTTCAGCATCATTTCCCCTCCACTCGACGAGTCGAATCTTCGACAATCCTTATCACCTTCTACGCAGAGAGCATATTATGATTTACCTTCCACTATCTTTCTCTTTGCACATTCCTGTACAGCAAGAGATACTCTGCATTAAAATATTTATATTCCTCCAACACTCTCACAGTCGTATCCTGCAGCATCTTCTCCTTTGTAATTTCAGTTTGGGAAAAAATTGAGTTTGCTAAAAATGGATCCCATAGAATAAGGCACTCCGGATACTTCTTCAGCATATCCTTATTCAGTTGTGCAAAATACGGTCCTCCCGCTGGCGAGACATCCATCTCATACGCCGCAACACAATCGTTACTGAGCAGAGTCAAATGTGGATACTGAGTTCTCGCTGCTTTAGTCATATTCATCGTCACTCGATTATAATTTGTCCATTGTCGAGGATGAGTCGCTAATGTACAATTAAACACAACAGCACTAAATACAAGGACAGAAAATGCAAGCTTTCCCCATGCAGTTTTGATTCTTTCAAGAATTTCTGATAGACCATATACCGACACAATTCCCAAAAAAGGTCCTACTACGGCAACATATCGCAACTCACCGATGCTGCCCGTCCAATGAAACACTTCCGCTCCGGTAAGAGTATTGATGATAATATTGATCGCTATGGTGCAATAAATAATTCCGTAGTCGGCGTTCCTCTTTGCACGGGTAATAAAGATTACACCTGTGGCAAATAGTACTACTTGTCCATACCCGAAAATGGTTTGTAGGTTCTCCAAATAATGTGTTACTGATATGCCGGGTTTAAACTTCTCCAAATTGGAAAAACGTGACCATTCCCTGAAGAACGTAAAAAAATCTCCTGAGATGATAGTCGAATATCCAATCCAAAGCAGCGGTCCCAACAATACTAATGGTAAAACCTTCCACTCGCGTTTCCACAAGTACACGAGGAACATCAGGAGAGCAAACGAATACATTTCAAAGCGGAACAGAAATACCACCGAGGCAATTGCCAGCCCCCATCCAAACTTTTTCTTTAAGTGAAACCAGTATGAAAGCATGATGACAAGTGCAGTTGGAGCTTCATTCAGACATGCGTACGAGATATCAAAAAGTATCGGTTGAAGTCCGACGAGAAGGACAACCCATTCTGCATGTTTGATACCCTTCAATTTCGCAATTCGGTAAGTAACAAAAAGAAGACAAAGGAAAAGCACCAGACAAAAGAACATGGTGAATACATGTCCGAATTGTGCGGGTAAGGCAAAAAGCCACAGTCGCCCTGGTCTGTGCCAGGTCTGAACTGTTATCGGCAGTGATTCCAGCACAAACCTGCTATAAAGGAAATGTGCACACTCATCCACACGATAGAACCCGTGTGAGGATAATATCCACACAGATTCTATTACACCGACAACAACGAAGGAAAAAATTAATAATGGATTTTTCAATTGATTATTTAATTATTTTCATTTAAATCAGTTCACTGAAGTGAACTGCAATAGATGCTTGCATTGGATAATTTTAGTCTCTTGCTTCATCTATGGCAGTTGACTTTTCCCGAAGGGATGGCTTCGCCAAGTCCACTGACTAAGAATCAAAGAGATAAATACTTTAGCATCATTATTCATGTGGCTGAAGCCAGATGTTTTCTCTTTGCTTTAATCGGGGTTGTTTAAAAAGTAATTATTACTGAGCGCTTCTGAGTGAACTTAGTGTCTTATTGGTGAATATCATTTGATTCTTAGTTAACAATAAAAACATAAACACTAAGACACTAAGACACTAAGCGCACTTAGACACACAAAGAATTTTTTGGACAAACTTGGAATTAGTTCTTTTTTTGGTATTTGTATTACTTCAGATAATTATATAATTTGTCAAAGACAAAAATCTGATATCTGAAATCTGATATCTCAGTTTATGCCGTTTAATTTACAAATCTATCTGGAAGTAATCAAGTAAAAATAATCAATAAAAAACCCATCCCCGGGTTGTGATTGCCGTGGGAGGGCCGGCGAATCACGTGGGACCCCGAGGACAGGTCTTTTCATTGCTACTTAAGACACCTAAAAATACATAATAAAAAATTTATTTCCAACTTTTGCACTTTCACAACTCGTTTTGTACATTATTTTCATTCAATCATCCATCATAAAGGAAGTTACATGAGTCTTTTAGTCGTAGGTTCGGTTGCATTTGACACAATCGAGACACCGTTTGGTAAAGTTGAAAATGTTTTAGGAGGATCAGCTACATTTATCTCGGTAGCTGCGAGTTATTTTGTAACACCCATTCGGCTTGTCGGTGTGGTGGGTGGTGATTTTGCAGACGAGCATATTAAATTTCTTATCGATCGTGATGTTGATTTGGAAGGATTGCAGGTGATCAAGGAGGGAAAAACCTTCCGGTGGGGGGGAAGGTATCATTACGATTTGAATGTTCGTGATACACTTTTTACCGATCTTAATGTTTTTGAACATTTCAAACCAATCATTCCGGATTCATATAGAAAAACTACATACGTTTGTCTTGGTAATATCGACCCAATTCTCCAACTATGTGTGTTGGAACAAATCGAAAAGCCGCGAATGGTTATAGGTGACACGATGAATTTCTGGATTAAGGGAAGAAGAGATGAGCTTATTAAAACGCTCAAGCTGCTTGATGTTCTAATTTTAAACGATGCCGAGGTAAGGGAGTTAACAAACGAACCAAATCTTATCTGTGCAGGGAAATTAGTTCTCAACATGGGTCCCAAAGTCGTTATCATTAAGAAGGGTGAACATGGCGCTGTTCTTCTTACACCAAGCACAATATTCTTCGCTCCTCCTTATCCGCTTGAGAATATCTACGATCCAACTGGTGCAGGCGATACATTTGCCGGTGGTTTCATTGGTTGGATTGCAAAGACAGATGATCTCTCGGATGAAAATTTAAAACGCGCCGTTATCTACGGCAGCACACTCGCATCGTTTTGTGTTGAGCGGTTCAGTTTAGATCGCTTCAAAGATTTAACTAATTTTGAAATACTTGACCGGTTCAGAGAGTTTAAAGATCTATCTAAATTTGATGAAGTTGTATCTGAATGAATTCAGTAGTTAAAGCGATAGAATGGCTTGGTGAAACTGTCCGATTCATCGATCAGACAAAACTTCCCTCAGAAGAAGTTTATGTAGAAACTTATGATTACCGAATAATAGCCGAAGCAATATGCAAGCTTAGAATTCGTGGAGCGCCACTCATCGGTGTGGCAGCGGCATACGGCGTGGCGCTGGCAGCGATTCACTCGTCCACCTCATGCAGAGAGAAAGATTTACAATCCTTTTCCGAAAACATTTATCGAGTACTGGATGAACTTAAATCAACACGTCCGACGGCTGTTAACCTTTGCTGGGCATTAGAGAGAATGAAAAGAGTTTTAAATAAATCTATCACAATCGAGCAGGCGAAACAATCTCTTGTTGATGAAGCTCTGAAAATCAATCATGAAGATGCAGCGATGTGCTCGAAGATTGGTGTTAACGGTGCGGAGCTTGTTCAGCACGGTAATACTATCCTCACACACTGCAACACCGGAGCGCTCGCTACTGGTGGTGAAGGAACTGCACAAAGCATAATCACAACAGCGCATCAGCAAGGGAAGTCAATCAAGGTTTTTGTAGACGAAACTCGACCCCTTCTTCAAGGTGCACGATTGACGACATGGGAATTGATGAAATATGGTATTGATGTAACGCTGATAACAGATAATACGGGTGCGTACCTTATGCAGCAAAAAAAAATTGACATGATAATGACAGGTGCGGATAGAATAGCTGTTAACGGAGATGCTGCTAACAAAATAGGAACGTACAACATTGCAGTTCTTGCAAGATTTCATCGAATACCGTTTTACATTGCAGCCCCAACATCTACGATTGATCTTCAGATTTTTTCTGGTGAGAATATACCGATAGAAGAACGACATGCTGATGAAGTTACCGATGGTTTTGGTAAGCGTACAGCCCCTGAAAACGTTAAAGTCTATTCACCAGCATTTGATATTACACCATCAATACTTATTACTGCAATAATCACTGACAAACAAGTCTATTATCCACCATATAATTTTTCAAGATAACAGATTAGATGAGCACAATTGTCAAAACGGAGGCGGTTGTATTGAAGTCGATTGATTTCAGAGAGATGAGCAAGATTGTAACATTCTATACCCGGCAATTTGGAAAAGTAACCGGAATAGTTAAAGGGGCGCGTCAGTCCAAGAACAGGTACGGTTCTTCGCTTGAGCCAATGTCGTATGTTTCGCTCGTATTTTATAAAAAAGATGGGCGAGATATTCAAATCGTTTCCCATTGTGATTTGATGAAACAATTTAGGCATCTTTATGAAGATGTTGATAAGATGGCTATTGGGATGTCGATGATAGAGTTAGTAATGATAGCTGTACATGGACACGAACGGAACATTCCTTTTTTCACCTCGCTCGTCAATTCATTGAATGCTTTAAACCATGCAACCCATAATCCAATAAATTTGTTATATTATTTTGAATTACAATTAGCGAAGGAATTTGGATTTCAACCATCTTTTGATCATTGTGCTTCGTGTAATAAAAAATTAATAAGGATAATAGATGAACAGACATATCGGTTCCGCATCGGGCAGGGTGGTTTGGTGTGTTCGCGATGTTTTAAAGTTGATGATCAGATATGTTCACTTTCAGGATATGAGTTGAAAATCCTTCGGCATATTGCTGCATCAAAAGATATAGAAAGTGTTATGTCGGAAGACATTGATGAGAAAACGAAAATTACGTTGGAAACTTTTATATGGACGTATTTACAATATCATATTACTGGATTACGTACGCTAAAATCCAAGCAAGTGTTTGCAAAGATTAAAAATTTATAATCACAAATTAGAAATAATAGGAGTTAAGTAAAGATGGCAAAAAAATCAATTCTTGCAGCAATATTTTTAATTTTTATTGGAATAATTTTCGGAATTGTGCTGGTATCGAATTTCCAATTCGGTGTATTGCAGGGATTCGCAGGCGATCAGCAAGCAAAGCTGGGTGCACAAAGCCAGATCGACAATCCGGATTACAAAGCTTTGAGTAAGGCATTCATTGATGTCAGTAAATCAATATCACCTACGGTGGTTTCAATAACTGTTACGACAAAAGAGAAAAAAGGTACACAAGACCTGAGAGATTTCTTTCATTTCTTCGGACCTCAAGATCGTTTACCAGAAATGCCTACAATCGAAGGTGGTTCGGGATTTATAATTAGCCCCGATGGTTATATCATGACGAATAATCATGTTATCAGAGATGCAGATGAAAAGAAGATCGAGGTGAAATTCAGTGATGGGCGAACTGAAAGAGCCAAAATCATTGGCACGGATCCTACTACTGATTTAGCCGTAATTAAGGTTGATAGAAAAGATTTACCAACCGCGCCACTTGGCAATTCTGATGATCTCGAAATTGGCGAGATGGTTGTTGCAATTGGAAATCCACTTGGGTTGCAAGGGACAGTAACAGCCGGTATTGTGAGTGCGATAGGGAGGAGTATTGATATTCTGAGAGAGGCAGGCGGTTTGGGAATTGAAAATTTTATTCAAACAGATGCAGCAATTAATCCTGGAAATAGTGGTGGACCGTTGGTGAATCTCAAAGGTGAAGTTATTGGAATTAATTCAGCAATTGCGACAACAAACAGGTTCTACCAGGGATATGGATTTGCAATCCCTGTCAATCTCGCAAAAGCAGTGGCAGAAGATATCATTAAGACCGGTAAGGTTAGGCGTGCATATGTTGGTATCGGGATGAATCCGGTAACTCAGGCAATGGCGAAAGCTCTCGGTATGGACAAACCTGAGGGTGCTATAATTCAAAAAATTGATGCTGATAGTCCCGCTGAGTCTGCAGATTTAAAGGAGGGAGATGTGATACTTGCTGTCGATGGAAAGGAAGTGAAAGCACCGAATGATGTCCAAGCACTGATTGCACGAATGCGTCCGGGTGATGTAGTTATATTTAAAATATTCCGGGATAGGAAAAAGATTGAGAAGAAGATTACTCTTAAGCAACGCGAAGATACGGCTATCGCAGCTGATGATACTCGACAAAACCCTTCCATGGATAAAGATGAAAAAGATGAATCATCAATGAAATCATTAACATTTGATAATTTAGGTTTAACAGTCAGGCAAATGACATCCGAAGAAAAGAAAAAAAGTGCAATCGAAAATGGTGTCATCGTGAGCGAAGTAAAACCTTATAGTGAAGCGTTTAATAATATGATCAGAGCAAATGATGTTATCTTAGAAGCTGATAAACGAGAATTGAATTCGCCAAAGGATCTAAAGGAAGTGATTGATAAACATAAACCGGGTGATGCAATTTTATTTAGAATCAAAAAGAGTGATGGTATCGGTTTCTACGCCGTACAAATTCCAAGCGAATAGATTCAGCTGATAGAAAAAGAAACACCGTTTTGGATTACGGGGCTTTTTCATCTATCCAATAATTCATCATCGCAGGCAGGGCTACGATTTCTTGACAAATCGTTATATTTATTATATATTTTATATAACTAAGAATACTCATTTTAATAATTTTGAATTGACACTAAAGGAGGTGTCGAAGTCTTCAGTGCGCATTACTTAACATATTCAAGCGGGAAGCTTAACAGCAAAGTACTCATCCTGAATCAAAACTATGAACCGATGAGTGTTTGTAATGTTAAAAAAGCAATTATTCTCTTATTTTTGGGAAAAGCAGAGCTTATTGAAGCATACGATGGAAAACAAATCCGTTCAGTTTCGATGTCCATGCCATTTCCAAGTATTGTCCGTCTTGGTGTCTATATCCACGTACCATACAAGAAAATTATACTTTCAAGAAAAAATATTCTCCGCCGCGATGGTCATCGATGCCAGTATTGTGGAGAGAGCGATTCAACATTGACGATTGATCACATTATTCCGAGAGCGAGGTTGGGTGAAGAGACGTGGGAAAATCTCGTTACTGCCTGTGTCGGATGTAACAATCGGAAGGGAGATCGGACACCTGAAGAAGCTCACATGAAATTGCTGCGAAAGCCGATGAAGCCCAATCATGTTACTTTTATTCGGCATTTCATCGGGAATATTGATGAGCGATGGAAACCTTATCTATTCATGAATTAATCTCTAAGTTAGGATTAAGTATTTTTGATAAATAAAAAAAGAATTTTAAGTGGGATGCGTCCCACAGGCAAACTCCACATCGGACATCTTGTCGGTGCTTTAGAAAATTGGGTTACATTGCAAAGTGAATATCAAAACTTTCATCTTATTGCAGATTACCATGCATTAACAACGAGTTTGGATACATCGGATTTATATCGGAATTCAATCGAGATGTTGATTGATTGGTTAGCTGCAGGTATTGATCCTAAGCTAAGTCCAGTTTTTCGTCAATCGCAGATTAAAGAACATACAGAACTTCATCTCATTTTCTCAATGCTCATCACTACTGCGCGTCTGGAGCGTAATCCCACACTCAAGGAACAGGTGCGTGACTTAAATATCGAAAATGTTATTTATGGACATCTTGGCTACCCTGTTCTTCAATCGGCAGATATTTTACTATACAAAGGTGAAGCAGTTCCGGTAGGAGAGGATCAGGTTCCACACGTTGAGATAACCCGAGAAATCGCTCGTCGGTTTAATTTACAATATGGGAATGTTTTTCCGGAACCTGAACCAAAGTTGACTAAGTATCCACGTTTACCTGGATTAGATGGAAATATTAAAATGAGCAAGTCGGCTGGAAACACAATCTTACTTTCTGATTCTCCTGACGAGATCAAGCAAAAATTAAAGAAAGCTGTTACCGATCCGCAGAAGATTCGTAAAGGGGATTCTGGGCGACCGGACGTTTGTTTGGTTTTTACCTATCATCAGAAGTTTAATACATCCGAAATACACGAGATAGCTGCCGACTGCCGGAGTGGCGCTCTCGGTTGTGTCGATTGTAAACTACGGGCAGCCGGTCGGATCGGCGATTATTTATCGCCAATTCGTGAAAAACGGATGGAATTGGAATCACATCCTCAGCAAGTGTACGATATACTTCTTGACGGTGAAAAAAGGGGAAAAATAGTTGCCGAAGAGACTATGGCTGAAGTTCGTAAGGTAATGAAATTGGGGTGATTTTTAATTTTTTATTGCATTTTAGAATATTTTTTTTGTATATTTGATTGTTAAACTATAAGTTTTTAAACATCTTCCAACACTATAAAATTTATATTGAGGTTTAGTATGAGCATTTGTTCACGTTTTGTTATAGTTATTTTGTTCTCGATATTGTTCACTTTCATGGCGGTATCTGCAGATTTTTGGCAACCTATCGGTTCGCTAACTAACACTTATTCAATTAACAGTATTGTATCTACAGCAGATGGTAATTTATTCGCTGCTACTTATGGCGGAGGTATTCTTCGTTCAACTAATAACGGCGATAACTGGGAAAAAGTAACTACTAATATTCAAAAATCCCATTTCTTCTGTTTAGCAATCAGTCCGAATGGCACTATCTATGCGGGAAGCAGTATGGGTTTCGCTTATCGTTCCACGAATAACGGTTCAACATGGGAACAAGTTTTAATTGATACTACTTATGAATCTATGATCAGTTCTTTCTTCTTTGCATCGAATGAAACTGTTTACGTTGGAATGGGAAGCGGCTTAAGACGTTCGGTTGATGGCGGGAATACATGGACAAATTTCAATAACGGTTTGCTAAATGGAAGAGTATTCTCAATAATTCGAGATAAAAAAAATAGACTGTTAGCTGGAACTTATCGCGACGGCATTTACCAATGGAATGAAGAAAAGGAAAAATGGCTTAATATTGGATTTCCAGAGTATAGAATAAATTGTTTCGGACTTAGCTCGGACAGTAGTTTATTTATTGGTACTGAATTTGGAGTTGTAAAGCGCACCACATCGGATACATTGAAGCATATGAATTCGGGTTTAAGCGATACAGTAATAAAATCATGGGTACCTATCGAAAGTGCCACAAGGTTTTACGACACTACATATATACCACACTTCATACTATCTCTTGCAATAACACCTGCTGGTGATCTCTATGCAACCGGTTATGGAGACGGTGTATTTAAATCAACAAATGGCGGTGAAAAATGGGAAGACATCAGCTCGGGGATTTCGGGTGGCGATCTTTATGTACGACCAATCGCCCTCAATTCAAATGGTTATCTTTTCACAGGCACGGCATTTGGGAAAATTTATCGAAGTTCAACACCGGTGCAAATGGTGAAAGAACCTGATCTTGTTCGTTCCGAGATTACGATGTCGATTGTTTTAGAACAAAGTTATCCGAATCCATTCAATCCAAATGCAGTGATTCCGTTTGTTCTGAGAGATAATGGTAATGTGTCGTTGATAATCTATAATACGACTGGACAAGAAGTTGCTCGCCTGGTTGATGGTTACTTAAGCAACGGTAGATATGAAATCAACTGGGATGCTTCGGATTTTCCAAGCGGTTCATACTTTTATCGCGTTCAATCAGCTAATACTTCTCAAACAGGTAAACTATTATTGATGAAGTAAAAATTAAATCGTTTTTTCACACCCCTCTTCTTGCATGAAAATTGTTTCTGACATGATTTAAGAAGTGGGGTTTTTTATTTTATGAATTGAAGAATGTACCGTGTAAAACTTCCCATTTTTGAAGGTCCGCTTGACCTCCTCCTTTTTTTCATCAAGAGAGATGAGTTGGATATCTACGATATCCCATTAGCAAAAATCACGAAGGAATTTCTTGAGTACATACAAATGCTTCAAGAACTTGATCTTGAGATTGCTGGTGATTTCATTGTCATGGCAGCAGAATTAATGCAGATTAAAGTGAGGATGCTGCTGCCCAAAGCTCCGGGCGAAGAGGTGGGAGAAGACCCACGTGCCGATCTTGTTCGTAGACTCCTCGAATATAAACGTTATAAAGAAGCAAGTACCGTTCTCTCTTCACTCGAAGATGAATCTGGGAAATTATTTTACAGGCAAGGGTTTCACTCAGACCAGAAAAAAATAACACTCGAAGATCAGGAAGTGAGTTTAAAGAATATCACTATGTTTAATCTAATTTCAGCATTCAAGAGAGTGCTTGAAAGCGTTCCAAAGAAGATCTATCACGACATCGAACTTATGAATGTTACGATAGATGAACAAATGAGCTATATAGCAGATGTGTTCCGTTTACGGGAAGAAATTACTTTCTTCGAGCTGGTCTCGCACATGACAGAAAAAATTCGTATAATAGTAACAATCATTGCCATGTTAGAGATGGTGAAAAATCGTATTATCGCTATCCGACCGGCAGACTATGGTGATGACATAATTATATTTAAATTAAGAGCAACTGCTTGATGGAACAGGTTTCAGAAAATAAACGCCAGATAATCGAAGCGCTCATTTTTGGCTCAGACGAGCCGCTTACCTCTCGCCAGATTATCGATATTCTTTGGTCATCAGATAATTCTGGACCTCGGTTAAGGATTAAAGATGAAGAAATACTTACAATAATCAGAGAATTAAACGCTGACTACGTCCAATCGGGGCGGGCTTATAGAATTATCCAAGTAGCAGGCGGATTTCAGTATGCGACCATGCCCGAATTTGCCGAATGGTTGGGACGCATGGTGAAGGAAAAAGCAAGACGGAAGCTCACACAAGCTACTATCGAGACTCTCTCCGTGATCGCATACAAACAACCTGTAACAAAACCAGAGATCGAAGCAATCCGAGGTGTCAACGCTGATTATGCGATACATAAATTGCTTGAACGGGGACTTATTACAATCGTTGGACGGGCTGCTACACCGGGTCGCCCGTTGTTATATGGAACTACTCAAGATTTTCTGAAGCATTTTGGTATTAATGATCTGGCGGAACTTCCAAAACCACGTGAGATTGATGAGATAATGGCTGATCACGGGATGGATATGGAACGTGAACTTCTTAAACGGATGGGAAAGACGGAAGAAGAAATTTCGGAACAGCTTGGGCATACTGTGGTTGGCGAGAATGGTCAGCTTCATACTCTTCCTCCCAAAGAAGATCAAAACAGCGGTGAAGTAACTGATCTCGATTCAGATCAGGAGAGGAAGTAACGAACTCAATCTTTTTCATCAAATCAGGAATGCTTCTCCAGATAATTTTATGATGGGAAAAGCTTACATAAAAATCATTAATTGGCTTTCGATCATCACTTACCAATCGAATCATATGAGGGAAAATAAATGAAGGATACAAAACAGAAATCGGATGAGAGCATTATCCGATTGAATAAATATCTCGCCACCGCAGGTATTGCTTCACGCCGTAAAGCTGACGAGATGATTCAAGAAGGTAAAGTAAAGGTCAATGGGAAGATTGTTGTTGACCTTGGTGTTAAAATCGATCCGGTTAAAGATAAGATTTTCGTCAATGAAAAGCAGGTGGTTCTGCTTGATGAATTAGTGTACATTGTTTTCAATAAACCAAAGGATTGTATCACAACCACCCGCGATGAACGCGGACGAATAACCGTCATGGATTATCTCAGGGTGAAGCAGCGAGTTTTTCCGATTGGACGGCTTGATAGAAGCACATCGGGAGTTCTTTTACTTACTAACGATGGTGAATTCGCAAATCGACTTATGCATCCCAAGTATGAAGTGAAAAAAGCATACAAGGTTGCACTTGATAATCCCCTCACGGCTGAGGACTCAAGGAAGTTGAGTGAAGGGATTCGATTGTCCGACGAAAGAACGAAACCTGCTAAAGTATTTTTCATGCCCGGAGGTAAAAATCAAGTTGTAGGAATTGTTATCCATGAAGGTCGTAACAGACAGGTACACAGAATGTTTGAAGCGCTCGGATACAAAGTTGAGAAATTAGATCGTGTTGGTTATGGAGATATTACTTATGAGGGACTACCAAGAGGGCGGTGGAGATATTTGACGAAGGGGGAGATTAGAATGCTAATGAAAAATGCTGGGATTGTTATCAATAGATAGTATTAGTTATAAGTTATAAGTGTCTTGTCCTGAAATAGGTTGACACAAAAAACGATAAAAGAAAGGACAAGACAGATGTATAAACAAAGGATATGTCATAGATACAGTCAAGCATTCAAGCAAAAAGTTGTGTCTGAGATAGAAAGTGATAAATTTACTATATCAGAAGCCAGGGCAGTGTATGATATACTTGGTAAAACACATTTACTCAACAAAGTTATCCACATACAAATGAAAGACGAAAAAGCAGATACTAAATTAAAAAAAAGGACCGACACAATATCATTGAATGCAGCATCCGAGACAATCGATTTCACGAAGGAAAATATACAGTAACAGAAGTGTGTCATATGCTCAAGATAACCCGACAAGCATTTTACAAGTACAGAAAACATCGTGTTGAACAAGAACTCGAAGAA
>JASEHD010000189.1 GCA_030019075.1 Bacteroidota bacterium | reverse complement strand
ATCGCTCAATACATTGGGGAAAAATTCCTTTTGCTTCAGAGTACCCTACATCAACGTTCGATCCGGATTTCCGTTTTTATGAATATAATGGCAAGAAAGACATTATCTCTCTTTATGGAAATGAAATGTACTATCTTGACGAGGCAACAACGATTATGGCACAGCTTCAACTCGTCTATAATCGCTATGGAATTTATAATGAAAAATTTATCGGAAATAAATTTGACCTGACGTATTTCTTTGTCAATCCCCGCGTTGGTGTTAATAGAAATTTCTCAGAGCAATTAAACGGATACATATCGCTTGGCTATACATCGAGAGAGCCGCGCCTGAAGAATTTGTACTCGGCAGAAGACGCCTGGTGGGGGGCAACACCAGAATTCGCAGTTTCAGACGGTTCTATTCGATACAATTTCGATAAGCCAATTGCTCAGCCAGAACATCTCTTCAATCTTGAAATCGGTGGAGGTTATTTATTGGATGAAGGTAAACTATCCGCAAATTTATACTGGATGGAATTCAATAATGAATTAATAAAAAGTGGAGAGATCGACATTTGGGGTTCTTCAGTTCTTGTGAATGCAGAACGAACCCGGCATATTGGAGTTGAGCTTGAAGGTAAGTATAAATTGATAAATGATCTTGAGGTGAGTGGGACAATGACACTCTCAACAAATCGGATTGTTAATCACAGTCTTTTTGATATAAAAGATTCAATTGCTCGTGTACTCGATGGAAATCCGATTGCCGGATTCCCCGATGTTCTTGGGAATCTACGATTTAGCTATGGGAATGAAAATCGTTCTATATCTCTGCTCGCTAAATATGTCGGTCCATTTTATACAGATAATCTACAAAACGAATCCAATAAAGTGGATGGTTATACGGTTGTTAACCTTGATGCTTTTTTTAAGCTGCCAGATTTATTTACAGACACAGAATTGGTATTGACTGGAAGAATTCAGAATCTATTGAATAATCTTTATATTGCAAGCGGTGAAGGAAAAGCATTTTTCCCCGCCGCTGAACGTAATTATTTTGTTGGAATTACATTGAATTATTAATGCACGCACTAATCATAGCCAACGGAATATTACCACATCCCGATTTTGTCAGAGCTCTTGTAAAATTTGCCAAACTCATTGTCTGCTCGGATGGCGGGGCAAATCATGCCCACGCTTTGGGTATTAAACCAAATGTCATCATCGGCGATTTTGATTCAATCATCCCCTCGACAAAAATATTTTTTCAGGATGTCATCCAGGTTCATCTCGAAGATCAACATTCCACAGATCTTGAAAAAGCTATTCAGCTTTGTATTGATCGTAAAATAACTTCTTTAGATATTGTTGGCGCCTTTGGTGATAGAATTGACCATACAGCCGGATCGCTTGGCTGTTTCAAGAAATTCGGAAAGCAGATTCGCATCCGGATGTTAGATTCTGTGGGTGAGGTTACGTTGATTCAGCACGAAATCCACTTAAATATGAAACAGGGTGAGAAGTTTTCTCTGATACCATTAGAGAGATGTATAGGGGTCTCAACAAAAAATCTTAAGTATGAACTCGATCATGGTACACTTGAACTCGGTGTTCAGGAAGGAATCAGCAACGAAGCTTTATCTCGAACCGTATCCATTCGTGTTGATGACGGGACGTTACTCTTGTATAGATTCCATGGTTGGAAAAAATAACATCCAGAGACTTCTGAAAAATATTATAAGTGTCATGGTGAGCTTGTCGAACCATGACGGTTTAATCTAATTTCACGCTTCGACAAGCTCAGCGTGACAAGTTTAAGTATTGTAAACGAATTATTCAGAAGTCTCATCCAATGATAAATCTTTCTCTTGCTGATATCATCATCATCCTGATTTATTTTGGCGGTGTTTTGTATATTGGCTTTCGAGCTGCCAAGAAAACTCAATCAACCGAAGAAGATTTTCTGCTTGCCGGCAGATCGCTTACGCTGCCGATATTCGTCATGACGCTTGTTTCAACCTGGTATGGCGGTATCTTGGGTGTGGGGGAATTTTCGTATAAGTATGGAATTTCAAATTGGGTTGTGCAAGGCGTGCCGTATTACATCTTCGCCGCAATCTTTGCATTCTTTCTTGCCAAGAAAATCCGTGCGACAAATTTATACTCGATCCCCGATAAGCTCGAACAAGCTTACGACAAAAAAACAGCCATCCTCGGTTCAATATTGACATTCATATTGATGACTCCGGCGCCTTATATTTTAATGCTCGGTGTTTTAATTCAAATGATTTTCGGATGGAGTTTGATTATCAGTATGATTGCCGTTGCAGTTGTGGCTATCTCATATCTTTACTGGGGCGGATTTCAAGCAGATGTTCAGACAGATGTCCTTGAGTTTTTTCTAATGTTTGTCGGCTTCGCGGTTATCCTTCCCTTCAGTTTTTTAAAGTTTGGCGGTATAGAATTTCTGCAAACAAATCTTCCTCCTCTACACCTCGAATGGAGCGGAGGAAATTCTGCGCAATTTATTATGGTCTGGTTCTTCATAGCACTCTGGACATTGGTCGATCCTGCATTTCACCAACGCTGTTACGCCGCCAAGGATGGCGCGACGGCTCAAAAAGGAATTCTTGTTTCTATTATCTTTTGGTTAGTGTTCGACTTTATGACGGCAACAGCAGGATTATATGCGCGCGCCGCACTCCCGAATCTTTCTGAGCCGATGATGGCGTACCCGATGCTGGCAGAAGCTGTACTTCCACCAATTGCCAAGGGTTTATTTTATATTGGAATGCTTGCTACAATCATGTCAACGCTAAACACACTTGCGTTTGTTTCCGCCCAAACACTCGGTAGAGATATCTTTGGGAGATTACGTATTAGAAAGCAAACAAAATCCCTGTCCGCCGCTTCGCCTTGGCAGGCGGACGAAATCCGAAATCCGAAATCCGAAATCACAACGAATTATACAAAGATTAGTTTAATCGCTTCATTTTTCCTCTCTGTTGTAATCGCTCTACTGATTCCAAGCGTTATCAAGATTTGGTACACCATCGGCACAGTTGTTATACCCGGTTTGCTTGTGCCATTGATGGCAAGTTACTTTCTGAGATTTAAGATTGATGCACAGTATGCGTTCCTCGCGATGTTGCTTGGATGGTTGACTTCGCTGTGCTGGCTTATTGTTGGTCAAATTTTTATGAACACGAACGGTTACCCACTAGGCATCGAACCAATGTATCCGGGGCTTTTTGTTTCATTTTTTATTTGGTCTTTAGGAAAAATCCAAAAGTAGTTCAGCTAGAAGTCCGACTTCTTCATTGGCTTACTTAATACTTTTTTCGATCTCTTTCATAATTCTCTCCGTCTCCGCAAGCGCCACAATTATTTTCTGATAATGCTCGATATCAGCATTGGGAAGAGTTCTGCCTTTGCGGTCTTTGAGCCATTTCTGTGCAGGTTGGTAGCCACCAATATAAAAGTTCCAGGTTGATTCGGGGATTTTACCGAAGTACTGGTCTTTGTTTATATAAACACAAGAATCTTTGTAAATTATTTTTTCGACTGTATCTGAGCCGCTTACAGGATAAGTGGTGATAAATTTATTCACTTTCGTCTCCTAACAGAGACGTTTACTAATGTATTTTTAGTTTCGAGTCCTTTAGGACTCGTATGTCTGTAGCACGATATCGAAAAATAATATTCCGCTCCGTAGGAGCGGTATGTCTCAATCAG
>JASEHD010000188.1 GCA_030019075.1 Bacteroidota bacterium | reverse complement strand
GAAATAAGAAAATATCTGGAACTGCTTCGCAGCTATAGAGGTGATTCCTTTTTTATTTAAAAACACTTTTCAGGAGAATGTTTTACCCGGCACCCACATGGCACTTGCTTTTTAATTTAATCCGTATATATTATCCATATACATTTTTTATTACAGCATAAATGAAGATATTCTCACAATTCACCGGATTTGATTGGGATAGTGCAAATCGAGAAAAGAATAAAACAAAGCATAATGTTACATGGCTGGAATGTGAAGAAGTATTTTTTAATCAGCCGTTATACATTCATCATGATACAAGCCATTCATTAAAAGAAGAAAGATACTATGCACTCGGAAATACAAACAAACATAGGTTACTATTTATTGTATTTACCCGACGAAAATCAAAGATTAGAATTATATCGGCGCGTGATATGCATAAAAAAGAAAGGATGATATATTATGAAGAAGCTCAAAGAGATTCCAATATTTAAGTCGTTAAAAGAAGAGGAAGAATTCTGGTCGACTCACGATTCGACAGAGTACATAAATTATTCAAAGGTAGAGCTTGGATTTCTGCCAGAATTAAAGCCATCCAGTAAGACTATTTCAATTAGACTTCCCGAATCACTTGTAGATGCTATTAAAATACTGGCTAACAAACAAGATATTCCTTACCAATCGATGCTTAAAATTTTGTTAGCAGATAAGGTACGTGAAAGATTAAATTTGAAAAATAGAAAATGGAGAGCAGCTTAAAGATATCTGTGCCAAGAAAAATACCTTCATGATACAGTATGTCTGTAAGTGCGACTCACATTCAAGGACGAGTCATCGCTGGAGGTGAGGCGCACATGATAATCTTAACCCAAACTTCCTGCAACTTTCTCAACTTCCTCAAGTATCTCGCACGATTTCACAACCTCTTTCATCTTTGTGTGATCGGGATAGAGCGGTCGATCTACATCGAGATGCGCGACATGCTTGCGAATTATCTCTTTTGCTTTTCGCACTCCGACACCGTGTGTAAATTCGCGGAAGTCGAGTGCTTGTGCCGCCGCCATGAATTCAATCCCGAGAATACCATAAGCATTGTCAAGAATTTGTCCATTCTTGATTGCAGTGTTCATTCCCATCGAGACAAAATCTTCCTGATCTGCTGCGGCAGGAATAGATTGAATCGAAGCGGGAGTTGATAGAATCCGCTGCTCAACAATCTGCATATCTGCAGTGTACTGACTGAGCATTAAACCTGAAAACATACCCGCGCCTTTTGTTAAGAATGCAGGAAGTCCAACGCTTAGTGCCGGATTGAGAATTCGGTTTAGCCGACGTTCCGAAAGAACACTCACCATAGTTACCGCAACACCAACCATATCCATTGGAAGCGAAATCGGAGACCCTTGGAAGTTCGCTCCTGTTAATGTAAGTTTGTGCTCTGGAAGAAAAATAGGATTATCACCAACACCATTCAATTCAATTTCAATTTGCTTTTTTGCATAAGCAACTGCATCGTGTGCCGTACCGATTACCTGAGGCGACGAACGCATAGAGTATGCATCCTGTACTTTTGTTTTTATCTTTCCAGTTTGTAAGTCGCTTCCTTTTATGCAAGCCATAATCGCCTTCGCACTTCGGATTGCACCGGCAAATCCGCGTAATTCGTGTAATCGTGTGTCGTACGGTTTTAGATTTGCAAGAAGCGACTCCAACGACATTGCACATGCAATCTCAGTTTGCTTCAGCCACCGATTAATGTCGTACAGATGAATCGCACTCATTGCGGTGAGCAGGTTAGAGCCGTTTATTGTCGCCAAACCATCCCGTGCTTGAAGTCCAGGAATTGGAATACCCGCCTTCTCCAATGCAATTTTACCAGGAAGTTTTTCTCCCTTGTAATACGCTTCTCCCTCGCCCATCATAAGCAATGCAATTTGCGACATCGGTGCGAGATCTCCGCATGCACCGACTGAACCTTTCTGACAAACAACAGGTGTTACACCTTTGTTCAGCATTTCAACGAGCGTAAGAGTAATTTCCGGTCTACACCCAGAATTGCCGTGTGCATGCACATTTATTCTCGCAGCCATTGCACCGCGCACATATTCTATCGGTGCCGGGTCTCCGATTCCAGCCGCATGATTGTAAATCAAATATTTCTGAAACTCTTTAACCTGTTCATCATTTAAAACAACTTCAGAGAACTCACCGATTCCGGTATTTGTTCCGTACATAATCTCGCGCGCTTTTAATTTCTCTTCAAGCATTGTCCGGCAAGTTTTAATCCGCTCCAACGCATCTTGTTGCAGTTCAACCTTTTCACCATGACGTGCTATTCTGACAAGTCTATCGATTGTTAATTCCGAGCCATTTAAGATAATTGTCATTTGATATCCTTAATTTTCATTTTTATATAGATGATCTAAACAGTTGAATATAATAAAATGGAGAGATAATTCATACCTTCCAGAATGATCTTGTGAATATCACCATGATGGTAAATAGCTCAAGTCGTCCCAAAAGCATATCTGAAGCTAAAACCCACTTACCGATTATCGGAATGGTAGAATAATTCGTCATCGGACCAACTGAGTTTAGTCCAGGTCCTACTCCTCCCATACATGAAGCTACACCGCTAATTGCGGAGATTATATCGACACCCGTTACAATCAATATCAGTGTCGATAATGCAAACGTAGAAATATAGAATACAAAAAAGGAAGCTATCATTGAAAGGATATCGGGATGAACATTTTTCCCGTTAAATTTTACAGGTATCGTTGCTTTAGGGTGAAGTATCCTTTTTGCTTCACTAAATGAATTTTTAAGAAGCAATAGTACCCTCACATTTTTCATTGCACCTGCTGTTGAGCCGGCGCAGCCGCCCGGGAACATAAGAAAAATTAAAATGAGCTGTGCAACGGGTGCCCATAATGCGAAATCGGCAGAAGCAAATCCTGTGCAGCTTGATATTGAAATCACATTAAAAAATGAAAACCTAAATGAATCGATTAAACCGAGAACCGGTTGTGTTAAAATATTTATCAAAGTCACAATCATAATTGCACTACCGACTAATACGATAAAAAATTTGAATTCGCTGTTTCGAAAATAATTTATTAAATCGCCCCTCATTGCTGCATAATGCAAGCTAAAATTTACAGCAGAGAGAAACATGAAAATTCCGATGACATACTCGATGTAAGACGAATTATAATATGCTATACTCAAATTCTTTGTTGAGAATCCTCCTGTAGCAATAGTGCCAAATGAATGACACATTGCATCGAACAACGACATCCCGCCGAATAACAACAGAACAATCTCAGCAAAAGTTAAACTGACATACACAGCCCAAAGTAATCTTGCAGTTTCAGCTATCCGCGGAGAAAGCTTATCTTTAGTCGGTCCGGCTGCCTCCGCTTTGTATAGCTGCATTCCGGCAATACCCAACAATGGAAGTATCGCAAGAGAAAGAACAATAATTCCCATCCCACCGATCCAATGAGTCATACTTCGCCAGAATAAAATTCCGTGTGGAAGTATTTCAACGTCATTTAAAATTGACGCACCCGTAGTAGTAAAGCCGGATATCGTTTCAAAGAAAGCATCGGTAAAACCTGTGATACTTCCTGAAATTAAATAAGGAAGTGTGCCAAACACTGAAATGGCAATCCATCCTGAAGTTGCAATTAAAAATCCTTCTCCTGTTTTCGTCACTGTTGAGCAACCAACCTAAAAATCCTTTAAAATGATTTA
>JASEHD010000187.1 GCA_030019075.1 Bacteroidota bacterium | reverse complement strand
AAAAACCATTCAATTTTGGGATCGATGTCATTGTAGAAAGCTCGACTAAATACCTTGGCGGACATGCAGATTTGATGGGTGGTATCGTGATAGGAACAAAAAGGTTCATTCACAAGTTAAAAGAGTTAGCAAAGCATTTTGGCGGGTGTGCCGACCCTTTTGCGGCGTTTTTGCTTGATAGAAGTTTGAAGACGTTCGAGCTTCGCGTTCAGCGGCAAAATGAAAATGCAATTACACTTGCACGCACGCTTGAGAAACATCCGAAAGTAAATCGGGTTATCTACCCCGGCTTGCCGTCTCATCCGCAGTATAAACTTGCCAAAAAACAAATGTCCGGTTTCGGCGGAATGGTTACAATCAAAGTGAAAGGTGATGTTAAAGGTGCGGTTAAGGTTTGTGACTCACTAAAAATTGCCGTTAATGCTATGTCGCTTGGCGGTGTGGAAACGCTTGTAAGTATCCCCGTATATTCCTCGCATGTAAATATGTGTGATGAAGAATTAAAGAAACACGGTGTAACTCCGGGGATGATTCGCATTTCTGTTGGAGTGGAAGGAGTAAATGATTTGATTGAGGATTTTAAACAAGCACTTTCACGTGTATAATTGTATTCGAACATTTAATACATTATGAAAAATACAACCAAGTTCATTTTTATAAGTCTGCTAATATTTATCGCTATATATTTTCTCGAAAATATCAACCATCGCTTCTGGTTGAATGATTTTAAAGTATATTATTTTGCCGCAAAAGCACTAATTCAAGGTGATCAAGTATATGGTATTTCTTTTGGGTTGGGTACAGGTTATTATAAATACTCTCCATTTACTTTACTTTTTTTCACGCCCTTCTCTCTGCTTTCTTATCCCGTTGCCAGCAGTATTCATTTTTTTATTATTGCCTGTGCTATAATCGGATTGTTGATTCTATTGAGTAAACTTTTTGTGAAATACTGGAAGTTCGAAGAAGTTAGACGGATACATTTATTATTAATCGCTATTTTAGTTTCTGCGATGCCTCATTTTTTTCGCGATTTACATTTGGGTAACCTTAATGCAATACTTATTTTTATCATGTGCATAGCATTATGGTTACTTTTAGAAGAAAGAACAATACCGGCAGGAATTTTACTCAGTTTGGCTTTTCTTTGTAAACCCTACTTTCTGTTATTGCTTCTACCCTTGATTTTTCACCGAAAATTAAAGGTGTTACTTGTTATGGCCATCTCCACAATTATATTTACGTTCATTCCTTCTTTTTTTCTTGGATTCTCGAAAAATATTTTTCTTGTAAAAAGTTGGGTAATAGCAATGTATCAGCATAATGATTATTTATATAGCAACCATACAGTTTCGGCTTTGATCAAAAATTATTTCTGGCAATCTTGCCCAAATATCATATCATTTTATATATTGATCTTGTTCGTCATTATGTATATAATTTATTTCTTTTTTACTAAAGGAAAGGAAAGAAAAATTCAAAATACAACCACACCTTCTAATCAATCATTTATTATCCAATATTTTTTAACAATTGCAATTATTCCCAGCCTATTGATAACGGACACAGAGCATTTTATGTATGTCACCCCGTTCATCGGTTTATTAATTTTCGTTCTGAATTCTTACAGAAATTATTTTTATATTTCTTTATTCATCTTGCTTATTATCCTGTATAGTGATTTAACACCAAGTTATTGGGGACTATTAGGCATAAGTAACCTATTAATAATTTCTTCAGTTCTATATCTTTTCTCTGGCAATCAGTTGTGGATGAAAATTTTCGGTAAGAAAAGAAGAGCAATCCAATAAAAACAATTTGAGATTTCTGAAAAATAAAATTAATGTCATGGTGAGTCTGTTGAACCATGACATTTCATCATAATACAACACTTCGACAAACGTTCGACTGAACTCACGCCGAAGTCTCAGTGTGACAGTTTTTTGGTGGTATTATGCAATTTTTCAGAAATCTCAAATTGTCTGTCCAATTATTATTATCTTGCTTTCACTACAATAATTGTTATATCATCATGCTGTGGTGCTCCTTTGGAAAATTCTTCAACTTCTCTGAGGATATTTTTCATGATAGCTTCAGCCGTATCCTTGCCATGTTTATGGATTAGTATTTCAATCCGCTCTGTTTCGACAAAGTCACCAGCCCGATTTTCTGCCTCACATACACCATCGCTATAAAGCACAATGCAATCTCCATGTTCAAGTATGATTGTACGCTCTTCACATAGAATTTCATCTTCGATGTTCAGCGCCATTCCTTTAATCGGAAGAGTTGAAACCGCTTCCTTTCTGCTGTGATACATAATCGGATGGCAATGCCCGGCATTTGCAATAGTCAAGGATCGCTTTTCAACATTTATGACAGCAAGCATTGCAGTGATGAAAGTTTTTCTTGGAAAATTACTCCGAACGATTTTATTGCTTCCTTTGAGGTGAGCTTGTGGAGAATATCCTTGCATCGCCTGCGAGAAAAGTACACCCTTAATCAGTGTAGCAAGAAGTGCAGCGGGAAGTCCTTTCCCTGCAACATCGGCGATAACTAATTCATAAAGTTTATCGTTCAGGTGGATGAAATCATAGAGATCGCCTCCAACTTCATGTGCAGGTATTGTACATGCCGCAAATTCAAACTTTGGAACTTTAGGTAACACCTTAGGAATCAAGCTCATCTGAACTTCGCGGGCAGCATACAATTCCTTTTCCATCATTAACCGACGGCGTTCATGCTCATACAAACGTGCATTTTCGATTGCGATCGCCGCGTGTATCGAGAGAGCGCTGATAAAATTCTCGTCATCCTGAGTAAACGTACCTTTCTTTTTATTCAACAATTGAAAAACACCGATGATCTTATCATCCTTATCACGCATCGGCATGCACAGAATTGTTTTTGTCCGATAACCTGTAAGTTTATCATATTATGGATTGAATCTCGGATCGAGATATGCATCTATGATGTTGAGAATATCGCCCGTTGCTGCAACATAACCTGCGATTCCTTTTCCCATGGGAAGCTGAATTTTGATATGTTCCGATCCTTTGAGAACTTTTGACCAAAGCTCATGTTTGGTTTCGTCAACCAAATAAACAGTTCCGCGATCAGCATTAACAATCTTTAGAGCCGTTTCTAAGATAAGGGTAAGCAGTTTATCAATATCGAGAGTTGAATTTACTGTTTTCGTTGCCTCGATCAAACGCTCGAGCTTTTTTAATTCATTAATTGTATATTCAGAATGGCGTTCTAATTCACCGATGAAATGTTTGTTAAGCGCACGAAGACGAATGCTCAGTACTTGCATCAATCTTACTGCAAACGGATGACTCTCCTGAAGTAGCCATTCGAAATCGTTTTTATGAAGAGAATATGTTGTGCAATCTTCGATAGCCAGCACAGTCGCTGAACGAGGGCGTCCATCCACCAACTCTAATTCGCCGAAAAAATCTCCGGGATGAAGTAACGCCAGCAGTTTTTCATCGCCGAACTTTGTTTTCTTATAAATTTTTACACGACCATCGGCGAGCAAAAACAATTCCTCGCCATCTGTTTCATCTTCAACGATAACATCATTCTCTTTATAATGCCGTTTGATAAGTTTTTGTTTGACTGCATTAAATTGTTCGTTAGTAATATTCTCAAAGAGAATATTATGACGCAAGCGATCAAGTTTTGAAAGTTTTTTCATTCTATCCATCTGACTGGATGAGCGACTTTGCTCTTAGGATGTGTTCAATATCTACAAGAGGTTTGTGGATAGACATATTATGTCTAATGCATG
>JASEHD010000186.1 GCA_030019075.1 Bacteroidota bacterium | reverse complement strand
TAAAGCAACAATCCCGCTCCCTTTTAGCGGGGATCCTGCTGCGGTGATTTTTTTTTAAATATAGCGAAGGTCATGGGAAACTTTAACAGGGTTTATTTGGAGCCGTTCCAGGTAATTGGATCGGCTTCTTTGTTGTACGGGTTAAGCTTGTATTTTCATATATTTTAATATATTTTTAAGTTGTACTAATCTGTTCCCACTGAGGGAACAGTTCGCCACTAATTACAAACATAATCAACAATATGAAATTAATTCTTGTTCTTCTTTTTGTAATCTTTTTATCTTTTCAGAATTATTCCACCATATTTCCGCAGATTCCTGATAGTGCGAAGTATCGTCCTTACGAAAAAGAATCCAATTCCATCCTAGCGACCGGTTTAAAGTCTAAGAAAGCATTTAAATTGCTTGAAGAACTGTGTATTAAAGTTGGTCATCGCTTAGTTGGCTCTCCGCAAGCTGCAAAAGCAGTCGAGTGGGGAAAAAGAACTATGGAAGATTTGGGATTTCAAAATGTTCATCTCGAACCGGTTACCGTTCCACATTGGGTGCGAGGTGTCGAAGATGGTTGGATTATATCATCTTCCGGTGAAAATATTCCGATTAAAATATGCGCACTCGGGGGCAGTATTGGAACACCAGATAGAGGCATCACTGCTGAAGTTGTTCAGGTTAAATCATTTGGTGAGTTATCATCCCTCGGTAATCTTGTGAAGGGGAAAATTGTCTTTTTCAACCGACCAATGGACCCGGTAAAATTCAATACATTCCAGGCGTACGGCGGTGCAGCGAATCAACGCAGCTCAGGAGCGGTTGAAGCGGCACGATATGGTGGTGTTGCCGCATTAGTTCGTTCGTTGACAATGCGGATCGACGATGTCCCTCATACAGGTGCTATGCATTATGTTGACACGATTCCGAAGTTACCTGCAGCAGCGATTAGTCTAATCGGTGCAAATTTACTTGATAGTTTATTAAGAATTGATAAGAATTTGAAAGTAAGAATGAAACTCGAATGTCAAACACTTCCTGATGTTGAGTCGGCGAATGTTGTCGGTGAGATAACGGGTTCTGAAAAACCAAATGAGATTATTGTCGTTAGTGGACATTTAGATAGTTGGGATAAAGGTCATGGTGCGCATGATGATGGTGCGGGATGTGTCCAGTCGATTGAAGCACTCCGGATTTTAAAGGAATTGGGTCTTAAACCAAAACGCACCATTCGTGCAGTTCTGTTCATGAATGAAGAATTTGGCTTAAGCGGTGGTATCGCATACGCGAATAAAGATCGTCCAGGTGAAAAGCATATCGTTGCTATCGAAGCTGATATGGGTGGATTTTCTCCCCGTGGTTTTGGAGTTAGTGCAGATTCAATTACATTCGAGAAAATTTCTCAATGGAGTTATCTTCTCGATCAAATTGATGCCGGTAGAATTACCAAGGGTGGTGGTGGAGCAGACATCTCGGAGTTAGGACGTAAAGGAGTTGTTACAATCGGATTGCGTGTTGACAATCAGCGGTATTTTGACTATCACCATTCTGATAACGATGTCATTGATGCCGTTAATGACCGTGAACTTGAACTTGGTGCTATTGCATTAGCAATCCTATCATATGTTATCGCCCAAGAAGGACTTTGAAAATATTATGAGGTTTAAATGAAAAAATATTTGTACACATTTCTTCTGTGTTTTCTTTCTTTTCAATTCTCGGATGCTCAAATCCAGGAAGAAAAAATCGATTCAACAGTAATAGCACAGATTCGTGATGAAGGCATGAATCGTTCACAAGTAATGGAAATCTTGAGTTATTTAACTGACGTATATGGCCCACGACTAAGCGGCTCACTTGGCTATATGGAAGCGGCTCAATGGGCAAGGGCAAAACTCGAATCTATGGGTTTACAGAATGCTCACCTTGAAGCGTGGGGTCCATGGGGAAGGGGATGGACTTTAAAAAATTATTCAGCGAATGTTATCGGTCGCCAAAACTTTCCTCTTATTTCGTATCCCAAAGCATGGTCGCCGAAAGTTAATAAATTGACAGCGAACTTAATTTATCTTGATGCGAAAACAGATAGTGCCATCGAAACATTCAAAGGTAAACTCAAAGGTAAGTTTGTTCTCCTGAATGAGCAGAGAGAAATTATACCGCCATTTGAACCTTTTGCCGCTCGTAGGGCAGATTCAAATCTCTTGAGGTTAGCAAACTCTGACGGTCAGCGGCGCGGAGGTAGAAGATTCGAAATGACACCTGAGATGAAGCAACGGGCATTGATGAATTTTCAGAAGATGAAATTATGCTTAACGGAGGGTGCGGCGGGGATTCTCACAATTAGTCAGGGTGATGGAGGAAATGTTTTTGTAGGTGCGGCTTCACATCCGCAGCATCCAGATTCTCCATGGACAAGTGGAAGAAGAATATATGATGCAAAAGCGGATGATGTTATTCCTCAAATTTCCGTCAATGCTGAACATTACAACCGACTTGTCAGAATGATTCAAAAAGGTGAAAAACCAAAATTACAATTAGATCTTGAAGTTGTATTTAACAAAGCTGACTCTGGTTATAATATTATTGCCGAGATTCCAGGTACTGATTTGCAGGATGAAATAGTTATGATTGGTGGGCATTTCGATTCTTGGCATGGCGGGACGGGTGCGACTGATAATACGACCGGTTGTTCGGTTGCGATGGAAGCAATGAGAATATTAAAAACATTAGATATTAAACCACGCCGCACTATCCGCATTGGACTGTGGGATGCTGAAGAACACGGTTATCTCGGTTCTCGTGGATATATTTCAAAACATTTTGTTGAAAGGGGGGACCAAACCTCAAATCAATCTGAGAAGATCGTATATAAACCGGAAGGTGAAAAGTTTTCTGTTTATTTCAATGACGATAATGGTGCTGGCAAATTCAGGGGAATTTACCTGCAAGGAAACGAAGCTTGTCGACCAATCTTTCGTGTGTGGTTAAAACGCTTCCACGATCTCGGTGCTTCAACGATTACTCCGCTAAGTACGGGTGGCACCGATCATCAGGCATTTGATCAGGTTGGTTTACCCGGTTTTCAATTCATCCAGGATGAACTTGATTACGGAACACGTACACACCATGCAACGATGGATTTGTATGACCGCGTTCCGGCAGAAGATTTAAAACAAGCAGCAATAATTATGGCAGCATTTGCCTATAACGCTGCAATGCGTGATGAAAAAATACCTCGCAAACCACAGCCGCAAGCGTCCCTAAATACGAGACAGCCATAATATTATATACAGATTTGAAATCCAAAAATATTTAAGGAGTAATAAAATCATGATAAAGTATTTTCATTTAATATTGTTGTTTATTGTTATCGTCAATTTTATTGGATGTTCTGAAGAACCCCAAATAATTCTTTCACATTCACTGGATAGTTTTGGAAATCCTGCCAGAAAGCCGATGTTGATAATGATGTTTTCCGATGAAGTATATCGTCTATGACTTTTTCTGCAGTCCGAGGACCGACACCATCGAGGAGCAAAAGGATGCGATTCCAAGCAACGACATCACGAGGGTTTTCGAGTACTCGTAGATAGGAAATCATATCTTTAATATGTGCTGTTTCGATAAACTTAAAGCCGCCAAATTTTACAAACGGAATATTTGCTTTTGTGAGTTCGATTTCAAGGTCGAACGATAAAAATGAGGAACGGAACAATACTGCCATATTTTCTATCGGTACATCTTCCTCTCGGAGTTCAAGAATTTTAGAAACAACAAATTTCGATTGCAAGTTTGCGTTCTCGGCAATAATCAATTGCGGAAACGATCCTTCTTTTTTATGT
>JASEHD010000185.1 GCA_030019075.1 Bacteroidota bacterium | reverse complement strand
GTGGATGGACTTCTAACAGTATCCGGGATGCTCACCATATTCCATCCTGCATTTAGATTAGATGAAACATCGACAAGCGAAATGAAGTACGGATCGGCGTTACCTTTACGATGATCAATCCAAAGCTGGTAAACTTGATTGTTGTTCGCTATTGATGTTATCCCCATATATTCATAGGATGCAGATTGGGAAATTAATGGTGGCACTGATGCTGGATCCGATATCGTCTCATAAGTCCAAGTTAAGCCCCCATTATCTGATGTAGCCATTTTTGCTCGCTGTTGTGGATCATTAGATTCAGGATAATTACAATGCATATACCCAATTGAAAGTCTTCCGCTTTGATTAAAAGTTAGACACGCAAAATATTGCCATCCCGATTCTTCTCCAACAATTATTGGTGATGACCAACTCACTCCACCATCGGTCGAGCTGGCGAATTTTATATGAAAACTTTGATCACTTGAGCGTTTGTCTGTATAAGCAAGGTAAAGATTGCCATTGCTTCCTACAGCCAGCGAAGGATGGGGGATTATTTTTACATTTCTAAAATAAGGATAAATACCAAGAAATTTAAACGCACCAATAAAGGAAGGACCATTTACTGGAGTGAACCATGAACTACCACCATTGGTCGATTTACTAATTTTATAATTGCACGTAGAATTAGAGTACGCCCAAACAACGTAGACTTCACCGCTAGGACCAACAGCGGGCATTGCCATTTGTACCCAGCCATTACGCAATGCAGTACTTGTATCTTGGCTTGGTCTAAGGACAAGACGACTACCCGAAATTAAAGGTTGAGTATCTAACTCATATGGAGTGCTAAAAGTTACTCCATGATCCGCTGATCTTGCGACAAGTACTGTACTATAATTACCAATTAATTTTGCCCAAGTTAGATAAATATAACCATCTCTCTGTCCGCCAGTGTTATCAACTGTAATCCATGGCTTATCTACCATATCATCTTCACTTATTATCTCTTGAATTTTAGTATATTGCCAGCTCCCACCAGAAATATTTTTCCGTGCGACAACTGAAGCAGTTCTACCATCATTACCCATGGCAATGAATGTATAAAAAATATTACCTGAGCGATCCATCGCAACCGATGGATTAAAACCATATTGATAATTTGGAATATCATTGCATATATGTAAAGTGTCATCAATCCATGTAGAACCACCATCAGTTGAAATTCCATAGCCGGGTTTGAATAGACCGCCCGATCGATAATCATTCCACACGGTGACGATTTGGTAATTGTTAACCGGGTTAACTGCGATCATTGTTTCACTCTGATCGTACGGATTCGATGTTACTTGTCTGTTTGGATATTGCGGATAAACTAAATTCACAATTGTAAACAGACAAATTAAACATAATATGTTTTTAATTGTTTTCATTTTAATTTTTCCTTCTATTTTTGTAGATTGTTAATTGATTATTGCCATTAACACTATGTTTGGCTTATTTTGGCATTTTAAGTCAAACGATAAAAATAAAATAGCCCTCGAAGAAATCTATGTCCTTCGATTGTTTCTCCTGGTCTGAGAATATTGAGGGCTTAGAGCTCCGAAGGAGTCCTTTGGACTTTGGGGGCTTTTATTTAGGCGGCGATCTCTCGGTAAAATTAATCTTTTTCATCTGATTAAAAGTAATTTTCGTGTTTGAATAAAGTATTCTGAAGTTAATCTCACAAAATACAATCCAGATGGTAAGCCTTCTGAATTCCAGATAAATTCGTAGCACCCTGCATTTTGGCGTTCCTCTCTCAATGTTGCAATTTCTTCACCAATAAAATTATATATCTTAAGAGTTGTAAACGCAGAAGCTGGAAGTGTATAAGCTATTTTTGTTGTTAAGTTGAAGGGATTCGGATAATTTTGCAAAAGCTGAAATGAGGTTGTCGTATTATCTTTTTCTTTCACAGATGTAATGAGTTCATCGCGAATGTATCTCAAATATAGGTCAAGGCATACATAAATATATTCCTTATATGATGCAATCTGAGCACCACCGCCACCATAAAATCCGACAACTTGTGGGATGTAAGGATTTGCCACATCGATTGTAAATAAACTCGAATAATTCATGTACACATAATTTTGCTTATATGCCAAATTGATAATGCCACCACGAGTTCCTCCTGTAGCAACAAAACCTATGCTGTCAGGCTGACTCGGATTAGATATATTAAAAACTTGCAAACCTGTCAACGTAGCAACAAAAGCTAATGAGTCTGCTACTAAGATACCCATAGGCCAACAGTAAATCCTTGATGATTCGAAAATATTAGAAGGATCCGCGGTATTAAATAAAATCAATCCACTATCTTGCGCAACCACGTATAAAATACTATCCTTTGCTGATATGCGATATGAAGAATAAGGTACAACTATGTTACCCATAACAACAGGTTCAGCCATATTTGATATATTATAAATTGTAACCGATGTGTCCAGTGTATAAATTCTATTATTATCAACATAAATATCGGTAAACCAATATGATGTCGATGGAATATAGCTTGTAGTTGCCGGCATCTGAGGATTTGATATATCAATTGACCATAGGCCTTCTGCTCCAACGTATGCATGATTGTCTTTAACAGCTAATGTGAATGATGCTTTTCCAAAATCTAAAACACCCACTCTTGACGGCGCTGTTGGATTCGAGAGATCAAGTATAGTTAATCCCGGTCTTCCACTTGCTATGTATGCGTAATTACCTTGTATCGCAATATCATATGGAATACCGCCGGCAATGAAGCTTCCGGCTAAATACGCTGTATCTGCACCCATGATATTAACAATTGCATACTGTGAAGTAGCCGCTATATGTATCCGGTTTTTATCCTCCTCCAGTTTCATTTTACGTGCCTTCGGTGCTTTGAACCTTTTCACAAATGATGTATTACTGGGATCTGAAATGTCGAATACTAAAAGTCCCGAGTCGTTTGAGGCGTATACATAGTTACCGCTACTTACAACTATCGATTTAAAAATTTTGTTAATACCGGCATAGGCAGTGTCTAATAAGACGGGTTCAAGTGGATTTGAGATACTAAGAACAGCTAATTCCCAGCCGTGGCTTAAAAATAGGAGTGTGTCTCTAATCGCAATAGAGTATGATGCTATCGTAAAATATCTCGACGATACACTATCGGGTTTCCGTACATCTACTATCGTTAAAAATGGAAAATTTACCCCTGTAATATAAATAACACCGTTTGATGCCGCCATCCTTAACGGGAAATCAGCATATATACCTGCAGCACTGCGAAGGTATGGATTTTTTATATCTGAGATATCTATTAAATCAAACCGTGATGGTAGTTGAGACGACTTTTCGGTATCACTTTGAAATTTTCCTTCTGATACATTAACTGATCTTGGATCGCCACTCTCTAATACATAGGCAAACGAATCTGCGGGTATAACTTCTGTGGCAAATAATGTATTTGGTACTTCACTAATGAACTTTATATCAAGTGGATCCGAAATACATAATATCTTCAATCCACTAGCACACACAAAAGCAAGGGTATCATCAAGCTCAATATCCTTCACTGTATAACCTGTATTGTATTCAGCTACTACTCGGGGTGAATCGGGATTGCTGATGTCTAATGTTTGAACAAGCTTGCCATTACCTATAAAGGCATAGTTCCCTTGTACAGCAACAGCTCGGCACAACCCCCATGGCCATTCACCTACAAGTGTTAGGTTGCTGTCGGTGAGCGTTGAGTTAGAGAATCCTTCCTCCCTCAGGTAATGCTCATAAAAAAGCGAATCCTTATCTTCCAAAGGTCGACGACTCAACTCATCGAGAATGTGTCCATCATAATATTTT
>JASEHD010000184.1 GCA_030019075.1 Bacteroidota bacterium | reverse complement strand
TACGGTTTTATCGGAGTTACCATTAGCTGTTCAAGTGTTCCGATTTCTTTTTCCTTAACGATTCCGAGTGAAGTCAAAGTCGTAGAAATGCATCTGCTTCATAGTGGGGATTGCGATTTTAACTATACTTTACTTTTCAAGTGTGAAGGAGATAGCGTGATTACTTCACTCCCCACTTCTTCAAACGGTATCGTAAATTTCGTTCGGAGATGTTTAACATCTCGGCGGCTTTCGATTGATTACCGTTAGTTATTCGAAGTGCCTCGAAGATTTGCTCTTTCTCAAGTTTCTCAACTTGAGCAGGAAGGGAGGATAATGTTTCGGGTTTTTGTAATTCACTTTCCTTTTTAAATTCTTTTACAACCTGAGGCAATTCATCGGTGGTTATCAAATCTTGTCGAGAGAGAATAACTGCCCGCTGAACAATGTTTTCCAGCTCGCGGATATTTCCGGGGAAATCATAGCGGACTAAAATATCCCACGCTTCTTTTGAGAACGAGAGGTTCTTTTTATTCTGATTCTCACCGAACCGCTTCAAATTGTATTCTATCAATATGGGAATGTCGGTTCTTCGCTCTCTAAGCGGGGGAATATCTATGGTGACCACGTTTAAACGATAGAATAAATCTTCTCTGAAAGTACCGTCCTTGATCATTTGTTCAAGATTTTTATTCGTCGCGGCAAGTAACCGTACATCCACCTGCATCGTTTCTATCCCGCCAACACGTTCAAATTGTTGCTCTTGTAACACACGCAATAGTTTAACTTGTATCGATAGAGGGACATCTCCGATTTCATCGAGGAAGAGTGTTTCACCATCAGCCATTTCGAATCGACCGCGGCGCTGTTTATCTGCTCCGGTGAATGCGCCTTTTTCATGACCGAAAAGTTCACTCTCAAAAAGATTTTCGTTCAGAGCGGCACAGTTGACTGCAATAAAAGGTTTTTCTTTACGCGGGCTGTTATAATGGATCGCTTTTGCGATGAGTTCTTTGCCGGTCCCGCTTTCACCTCGGATGAGTATAGAAGCTTTGCTGTCCGCGACGCGCCCGGTAGTATTCAGAACTCTTTCCATCTCCGGCGATTGTGAAATGATTGTGGAGAAAGAAAATCGCTCGGACAGTTGTTCTTTCAACAGGCGATTTTCTGAAAGCAGGTGATGTCGCTCAACAATGCGATTGATGAGTAAATCTAATTCTTCCAGGTCGATTGGTTTAGTGAGGTAATCGTATGCGCCGTCGCGCATTGCTTTCACAGCATCTTCAATCGTGCCGAAAGCTGTCATCATCACGACAGTTGTTTCGGGTGTCAATGCTCGGATTTCTTTGAGAAGTTCATAGCCCGATTTATCAGGCATTTTGAAATCGGTGAGCACGATATCAATATTTTGTTTTTTTATAATCTCGACTGCATCATCTGCAGACGATGCTTCAAAGATAGAAAAATTTTTCTTCCTCAAATAGCCGGAAAGAACACTTCGCTGTCCGGCTTCATCATCAACAATAAGAATTGTAATAGTTCCCATTTGTCAATTTAAAAATTTTATTTTGATGTTGTCCGAGGTGTCTCGATTCGATATGAATGAGTAATATTCACACCCGGTTTCAACATTGCCGATACGGCACAATACTTCGTTGTCGAAAGCTCGATCGCACGCTCAACATCTTCCTTATTTATTCCGTTACCGTAGAAAACATATTCAACGTGAAGTTCTGTGAAAATCTGTGGGTGTTCTTCTCGAACATTTCCGCTTACATTAACTTCAACGTTTTCTATCGGGGCTTTTCGTTTTGCGAGTATTGGTATAACATCCATTGCTGTGCATCCGCCGAGGGCAAACATCAGAAGTTCTTTCGGGCTTGAGCCGGCAAGATTCCCACCGAACTTATCGCTGCCGTCCATTACCACCCAATGATTCGTTTCGGATTTTGCTATAAGAGTTATACCTTGGACCTGTTTAATAATAGCTTGTTTCTTTGCCATAAAATTATATTCTAAAATTTTGGTGAAAATTATTTTTTATTTTCTTTTTTTAGTATCGATATTTTGAACATCGCATAGAGTGGGCAGAAGCTAATGAAACTAGTGAGTAGAAATATCACACCGAAAATTATAAGAATCACGCCGAATGCACCAGTGACTGTTTCGGTGAAATAAAGAATCCCAAAGAGAATTGCGAGAATTATCCGGATTGTCTTATCTGTCGAACCCATGTTCTTTGTCATGATATTTTTCCCTTTCAATTAATATTGAAAATATTTAATGTTTCTATACAATGTATCTGATGCAGTAATGATAAAAAAGATTTTATTCTTTATTCTGTTTAATCCAGTAATGAGTAAAAGCTTTTTTTGAAGATTTTATTTCTGCAAAAAGATCGAGATTTGTCTGTAGGCGCGGCTGGAGCGAATGGTATAAATGATATTGCAAGGCGATATTATTCAGCGATTTTATTTCTACGCCTGTCAGCTCGAGACGGTATTGTACATCACTGTCCTCGCCTATTGAAGGAGCTTCATACCGTTCGTCAAATCCATTAATTCCAAAGATATCTTTCTTATGAACAGAGAAATTGCAGCCCAACAATCCTCTCTTTTTCTTATTGACAAATTCTCTCAAAAAATTCATTTTAAAATAAATACCTTTTTCGACATGTGAAGAATTTCCCCGGATGCTGTCCGCAATCAAATGTAATAATTTTTTTTCAAGATAGCCATTCTTTATTTTTTCGATAGTCAGTTTTTCGGTTATCGCTCGGGATAAATTTACTCTTCTTCCGGTTAAACATATTCCTTCCTGTCGATATTTAATATGTTCTTTAATAAATTCACTATGAGGAATACAATCGCCGTCGATAAAAATTAGATAGTCAGTATTGGATGCTTCAATCGCCGTGTTTAAGATTTTATTTTTTCGAAAACCAATCTTCTCGTGCCAAACATGCGTAACAGGGAAGGGGGATTGTTTTGTTATATTTTCTATTTGCTGAACCACATTGGTTCCCGATCCGTCATCTGCAATGACAACTTCAAAATTTTTGTATGTTTGTCTGTTAAGTCCAGCAAATAATAATTTTAAATATTCGATTCTTTCATAAAAGGAAATTATCAAAGAACAATTAATCATTTTGATTGTGTAAGTTTTAAGGTGCGGGTTATCGTTGTTTTAATTTTAGCTTAGTGAATAATTGTGTGTGAGTCGATCTTGGAGTTTTAGGGTCCGGGTATTGTCGATATAAAGTGATTGTTTTTTTCAGGCTATCCAAGTATGACGAGCAGTCAGGGCAATCATCAAGATGTTGCCTGATTTCTTGACACTTGGATGAGTTGAGTGTGAGGTCGAGGTTGTTGCAAATGTGTTTAAAAACGTCTTTGCATTTTGTTCGTTTCTTTTTCATTCTGTCATGTACTCGTTTAAGTGTTCACGGAGGAAGATGCGTGCACGTCGGAGGCGTGACTTCACTGCCGGGACAGAAAGTTTAAGTATCTTTGCTGTTTCTTCAGCAGATTGTCCCTCGATATCTCGCAATGTAAAAACGATTCGATATTCCATCGGGAGTTTTTGAATCGCTCCATCGAGAAGTTCTTTCAATTCTTTGTTCATCACTTTGTCGATTGGGGTACTCCTCCACTCATGGATCGAATGCGTGTGAGATGGGTGGGTCTCATGGTCGTTGTGGAGCGACAACATTTCATCCAGCGAAACGGAAGCTACATCAAGTTTCGTTCGTCTGTTTTTCATCAAACAATTGTTTGCAACAATGCTGTAAAGCCATGTTGTGAATTTCGATCTCTGGTCGAACTGATCAAGTTTTCTGTACACATTCACAAAAGTATCTTGCAATGTTTCGGAAGCTTTCTCTTTATTACGGCATACCTTGAACGCAAAACTGAATACCATGTCTTCGTACTTACGTACGATTTGAGCGAACGCTTGATGATCCCCTCGTCTTGCATCCCGCAGCAGTGTAGGTTCTGGCTCGGTATGTTTGATGGAATATTCTTTCATTCTTTCTTTT
>JASEHD010000183.1 GCA_030019075.1 Bacteroidota bacterium | reverse complement strand
AAAAAATGTTCGGGATTTTGTTCGTAAGCTGTCTAGGACTATTGCAAATATTGAAGATGTTCACCAATTGGTACGATCATCGGGTTCTGTAGGTGCAAATTATATTGAAGCAAATGAGGCGCTCAGTAAAAAAGATTTTGTTCATAGAATTAAAATTTGTAGGAATGAAGCTAAGGAAAGCAGATATTGGTTGAAGTTGATTTATATTGAAAAGGATGAAAATCCGGAACAAGATCGTTCACGATTAATTCAAGAATCAACGGAACTGATGAATATCTTTGGTGCTATAATTCGCAAGAGTGAAAAGTAGTTTTAGTAATTGGAATTTTGGAAATTAGAATTTGTTTCGAGTTTCGGATTTCGTGCTTCGAATTTAATATTTAGATTAAAACTAGAAATTCATTTATGCCAAAAATCATAATTCACGAAGTCGGTCTCCGAGATGGCTTGCAAATGGAAAAGCAGGTCGTCCCGACTGAGCAAAAGCTGAAATGGATTAATGGATTAATGAATGCCGGCGTTGATATAATTCAAGTCGGCTCTTTCGTCCATCCCGAAAAAGTGCCGCAAATGGCTGATACAGATAAACTCTTTGCAGAACTTACGAAGAACAAAACAAGTAAAACAATTCTTTCCGGACTTGTTCTCAACGAAAAAGGTCTGGATCGCGGTGAGAAGTGCGGTGTTGAAATGTATTGCATGGGTGTTTCGGCAAGCGAAACTCACAGCAAGAAAAACACGGGAATGAGTATAGCCGAAGCCACTGAGCGAATTATTGCTACGGCATTGCAAGCAATGGCGGCTGGAAAACGAGTTCAGGTTTCAGTTCAATCAGCTTTTGGTTGTGGTTTTGAAGGACCTGTTCCGCACGAAAGGGTGCTTGGTATTGTACAAAGATACTTAGATGCTGGTTTAAAGAATATCTCACTTGCAGATACTGCCGGACATGCAACTCCCGACCAAGTTGAAAAGTTATACGAAGCAATCTTCAAACTTGATAGCTCGGTTGAAGCTGCGTGCCATTTCCACAATACTTATGGAATGGGACTCGCTAACGTTTGTGCAGCAATGAAGGTTGGTGTACAAAACTACGAATCATCTATTGCAGGTCTCGGTGGTTGTCCGTTCACGAAAGTTGCGGCAGGAAATGTTTGTACGGAAGACTTTGTACATGCTTTACAACGAATGGGTTTTAGGAAAGAAATAAACTTGATGAAGCTAATCGATCTTGCGAAAGATTTCGCGGTGTTTTTCAATCGCGAGATGCCGGGGCTGGTGTATAAAACTAACCCAATTATTGTTGGTTGATTCAAATTATTACTCGTGATACGTGAATAAGTTTTTGATGTTTGTGATATTGAAATTGATTCGTTAAATTTAAATGTCTATTTAGACCATATCATGTTAGTATTAAAAGAAAATAATCCAAGGAATATATTTAACCCGGTACTATTTTGGGATGCGGAAGATGTTGATATAGAAAATAATTCCGATTATATCATAGCACGTGTGTTAGATTACGGAGATGAAAAGGATGTAAAAGCGGTAAGATCAATTTATTCAAATGAGAAGTTGATTGAAGTAATTAAAAGAAAAAGGGGATTAATGCCGATGACTGCAAAGTTTTGGGCGGCATATTTTCAGATTCCCTTTGAAGAGATAGCATGTTTGAGGAAGTAATCTCGAAAGAAATGATAGAGGTGGTCAACGAATTACAACCACATCTTTCTGAGTTCTATTTAGCAGGTGGAACAGGCCTTGCACTTCAATTACGACATCGAAGGTCCATCGATTTGGATTTTTTTTCATTTAAAGGTTTTGAAGCAGAAGAATTATTGAGGAAGATTAAACCTGATAAGTTATTGATTGTCAGAACTGATACCATCCATTGTGAAAAATCCAGCGTAAAATTATCCTTTATTTATTATTCCATCCCACTAATTTATAAACCTGCTATCTGGCGCGGTTTACAAGTTGCTGATTGGAGAGATATTACAGCCGAAAAAATGAAAGCTATTTCACAGCGATGTTCTAAGAAAGATTTTTATGATTTATTTGCTGTAATTAAATTAAAGGCCGAAATCAGCAGTGTTTGTAATGATTTTAAGAAAAAATTTAGTTCTACTCAAATAAATTTATATCACGTACTAAAGAGTTTGGTGTTTTTTGATGATGCTGATAGCGAACCAATGCCGAATATACTTATTTCAGATGAAGCTTGGCGATGGGAAAATGTGAAATCATTTTTTACTATGAATGTGCATCAGTTTGAAATGGAGCTTTTTAAATAGGTTACGATTATTAATATTGTTTGAAACCAAATTTTAGACTTGATAGCTCTGTTGAAGCCGCTTGCCATTTCCATAACACATATGGGATGGGACGCGCCAATGTATATGCAGCAATGAAGAGCGGTGTACAAAATTATGAATCATCTATTGCCGGTCTCGGCGGCTGCCCGTTTACAAAAGTTGCCGCTGGCAATGTTTGTACAGAGGATTTCGTCAATGCCCTTCATCAAATGGGTTTTAGAAAAGAAATTGATTTAAAGAAACTGATTGATCTCGCGAAAGAGTTTGCAGTGTTTTTCAACCGAGAGATGCCGGGATTGATATATAAATCAGGACCTATTAATATTAAGCAACCAACAATTTAACGACATTAACGAATTGTATCTCTGCCATGAATCAAATTGTACCACTAGAAGTTATCGAAAATAAAATATTTCTGATCCGAGGTCAGAGGGTAATGCTCGATAAGGATTTGGCTGAAATGTATGGAGTGAAACCTATTCGCCTAAGAGAACAAGTAAAAAGAAATATGTTGCGGTTCCCTAACGATTTTATGATACAATTGAACGACGAAGAAACGAATTGGTTGCTATCGCAATTTGCGATACCATCTCGGAAACACTTTGGGGGCCATAATCCTTATGTTTTTACAGAACAAGGGATTGCTATGTTATCGACCGTTTTGAATAGTGAGCGTGCTATTCTAGTAAACATCGCAATCATGCGTGCTTTCGTAAAACTACGAGAGATGCTGGCAAGCAATAAGGAGTTAGCCAAGCGATTGGATGAGCTTGAAAAAAAATACGATTCACAATTCCGAGTTGTATTCGAGGCGATTAAACAATTAATGACTCCGCCAGAAAAACCAAAACGCCCAATTGCCTGCCCGCCCCCACTAGAACTCATTACTGGCAGGCGGGGCTTCCGAGTTGAAGAGCCGAAGGTAAAGTACGTTACTCGAAGGAGAAAAAAATGATTCGGTTCACTTTGTTCTTCAATCGTGAGATGCCGGGATTAGTGTATAAAACAAGATAATTTCGGTTTTGATGCAATGGATAAAATAATACCGCTAGAAATTATCGAGAGTAAAATATATCTGATACGAGGACAGAAGGTAATGATTGATGCTGACCTCGCGTTACTCTATGGTATTTCCACAAAAGTTCTCAAGCAGGCGGTCAGGCGAAATATTAACCGTTTTCCCGACGATTTCATGTTCGAGTTAACTGAAGATGAAAAATTAGAGGTGGTCACAAATTGTGACCACCTCAAGAATCTCAAATTCTCACCATATTTACCCCATGCTTTTACTGAGCACGGTGTGTTAATGCTTGCTAATGTACTGAATAGTCAACGAGCAGTAAAGGTGAGTTTGCAAATAGTACGCACATTTATTCGGTTGCGTCAATTACTTTCTTCAAATATTGAACTTTCAAGAAAACTTGAAGAACTCGAAAAAAAATATGATGAACAATTTAGAGCAGTGTTTGAAGCCATCAGACAACTCCTTATACCACCAGAGAAACCAAAACGCCCAATTGGCTTCGGAGTTGAAGAGCCAAAGGTAAAGTATGTTACTCGAAGGAGAAAAAAATGATTTTACGTGTGGCTTTCATTAAAGAGATTGCGCTGACTAAACAACTAAAACTTGCGAAAAATATTTCTATGTCTTTCAACCGAGAGATGCCGGGACTTGTGCATAAAGCAGGTTCCATTGTTGATAAACCACAATCTTGATGAATAATTATTTTTTG
>JASEHD010000182.1 GCA_030019075.1 Bacteroidota bacterium | reverse complement strand
AAGTGGAGCATCCAGTAACCGAGCAAGTTACGGGTTATGATTTGATCAAAATGCAAATCGAGATTGCTGCAGGTGCAAAGTTAAAGAAGAAGGAATTCAAACCGCGAGGTCATGCTATCGAATGCCGCATCAACGCGGAAGATCCTGAACATGATTTTCGACCATCTCCTGGTCAGATTACCGGCTTCCATCTCCCCGGCGGTTTCGGTGTTAGAGTCGATACACATTGTTATGCTGGGTATAATGTACCACCCTTTTACGATTCATTGATTGCCAAGCTCATCGTTTTTGCACCAACCAGAGAAGAAGCAATTAAAAAAATGGCTGGTGCACTTGAAGAATTTACGATTGAAGGAATCCATACAACGATACCATTTCACAGAAAGGTGATGCAGAACGATGTATTCAAGAGCGGCAAATTCGACACGGGTTTCATTGACAAACATTACAACAATAAGTAATCAATTAAAATAAAGGTGATTAATATGACTTTCCCAGAAAATCTCAAATACACTAAAGAACATGAATGGATCAAAATTGAGGGAAATACCGGTTTAGTTGGTATTACAGAATTTGCTCAGGGAGAGCTTGGCGATGTTGTTTTCGTTGAGCTGCCACAAGTTGGGAAACAAGTCAAGCAAGGTGATAGCTTTGGAACAATTGAAGCCGTGAAAGCTGTTTCCGATCTCTATGCGCCTGTTTCGGGCGAAGTACTTGAATCTAATAATGAGCTTGAGAAAGTTCCAGAATTGGTCAATAAAGAACCATACGGAAAGGGATGGCTAATAAAACTGAAACTTACAAAAAAAGTTGAATTGGATAACCTCCTTGATGCTAAAGCTTATCAAAACTTGATTGGTAAATAATATTCTTATGCCAATTACATTTTCAGAGCTTGAAAATTTCTCTCAACGCCATATCGGACCCAACCAACTTGAGATCGAACAGATGCTCAAAGAAGTTCATGCCCATTCACTCGATGAGTTCATGAACAGCGTTGTGCCTCAGCAGATTCGCTCTAATCATCATCTGAAATTAAATCCACCAATCACTGAACACGAAGCACTTAACGAGCTAAATGCGATTGCCTCGAAGAATCATGTCTATCGCTCGCTGATCGGGATGGGGTTCTATGATACAATCACACCAACTATCATCCAGCGAAATATTTTGGAAAATCCTGGCTGGTACACACAGTACACACCATATCAAGCCGAGATTGCCCAAGGTAGAATGGAAGCGCTTTTGAACTTCCAAACAATGATAATAGATTTGACTGGACTTCCGATTGCCAATGCATCACTTCTCGATGAATCCACAGCAGCAGCGGAAGCTATGACAATGTTCTATGGCATTAAAGGACGCCCGAAGGAGGGAATCTTCTTCGTCTCTGATGATTGTCATCCTCAAAACATTGAAGTTGTACGAACACGAGCGAAACCACTTGGAATTAATGTGGTAGTTGGAAAGTGGGATAGATTTGAATTTACTGAAAAAGTCTTTGGTGCATTCCTTCAATATCCTGCAACAGATGGTGCAATTTATGACTATCGTTCGTTTTGTGAACAAGCACATCAAAAAGGTGCACATGTAGTTGTGGCAGCAGATATTTTAAGCTTAACTTTACTGACACCTCCCGGAGAATATGGAGCTGATGTTGCAGTAGGCAGCACACAGCGTTTCGGGATTCCACTCGGTTATGGTGGACCACATGCTGCTTTCTTTGCAACGAAAGATGAATTCAAACGTCATATTCCAGGACGAATCATCGGTGTCTCTGTCGATTCACAGGAGAAACGTGCATTGCGGATGGCACTTCAAACCCGCGAGCAGCATATCCGCCGCGAAAAAGCAACATCTAACATCTGCACATCACAAGTTCTCCTTGCAATCATGGCAAGTATGTATGCAGTCTATCATGGTCCCAAGCGATTGAAAGAAATAGCAGAACGAATTCACAATCTGACAAAAGTCATCGCAATTTGGCTGAAGAAACTTGGCTATCAAATTATACATGATGATTATTTTGATACTATTCACATTGCTTGCAGTAAGGATTTAAAACTTTACCTTGAGCCGGCACTGCATTCTGAACGGATTAATGTCCACTGGTTTGATGATTGCTCATGTGGAATTTCGTTGGATGAGATTTCATCAATACAAGAAGTCGAAAAGCTTTTAAAGATCTTCACGCACAAGAAGACGATTGAAATCAATATCAACGAAATAGCTTTAAAGGAAGATAGCGGATATAAAGGTAAGATGCAGCGAACATCACATTTTCTCACGCATTCGGTTTTCAATAAGCATCATTCAGAAACTGAGATGCTTCGTTATATTCGTTCGCTCGAAGAGAAAGATCTCTCCTTAACCATGAGCATGATTCCTCTTGGTTCTTGTACAATGAAATTAAATGCAACTACCGAGTTAATGCCAATTAGCTGGCGAGAGTTCGGCTCGATTCATCCCTTTGCACCAATCGAGCAAGCTGGGGGGTATCATATTTTGTTCAAACAGCTGGAAGAAATGCTGACCGAGATTACTGGATTCGATACTATTTCTTTTCAACCGAACTCGGGCGCACAAGGTGAATATACCGGGCTGCTTGTTATCAGGGCATACCATGATACACGCGGAGAAGGTTATCGGAATGTTTGTTTGATTCCTTCTTCGGCACATGGAACTAACCCTGCAAGTGCTGTGATGGCAGGAATGGAAGTAGTGGTTGTGAAAGCGACCGAAGATGGTTCAATAGATATCAAAGACTTAGAGGAGAAAGCTAAACTTCGCAAAGATAAACTTGCCGCTCTGATGGTAACGTATCCATCTACTCACGGCGTGTTCGAGGAGGGAATCAAAGATATCTGCTGCATCGTTCATGAAAATGGTGGACAAGTTTATATGGATGGAGCTAATTTAAATGCTCAAGTAGGATATTGCAGACCTGCAGAGTTAGGCGCCGATGTTTGCCATCTTAATCTTCATAAAACTTTTGCAATCCCACATGGCGGTGGTGGACCTGGTGTCGGACCGATTGGTGTTGCTAAACATTTAACACCATTTCTACCTACCCATCCGGTTGTGTATGTCGATGGAGGGAAAGGAATCGGACCTGTCGCATCCGCACCATACGGAAGTGCAAGTGTGCTACCGATTTCATGGATATATATCAAAATGATGGGAGCCGATGGCTTGAAACGTGCAACCGAAATAGCTATCCTGAATGCAAATTACATGGCATCGAGATTAAAAAAATATTATCCGATCGTTTACACAGGAATGAACGGACGAGTTGCACATGAGTTCATAATCGATCTACGGCAGATCAAAGCAAGTGCCGATATTGAAGTTGAAGATGTTGCCAAGCGGCTGATGGATTACGGTTTCCATGCACCAACGACTTCGTTCCCAGTTCCGGGGACATTGATGATCGAGCCGACTGAAAGTGAATCGAAAGAAGAGCTTGACAGATACTGCGATGCTTTAATTTCAATTCGAAAAGAAGTGGAAGAGATAGAAACCGGTAAAGCTGATAAAGTGAATAATGTTTTGAAGAATGCACCACATACAGCGGCTATAGTGATGAGTGACGAGTGGCGGGTTCCATATTCACGCGAGAAGGCAGCTTATCCAACACAATGGACACAAGAAAGAAAATTTTGGGTACCGGTGGGACGTGTGAATAATGTTTATGGTGACAGAAATCTTATTTGTACTTGTCCGTCAATAGATGAGGATATAAAGTCTTAGGCAGTATCAATATCCAATTTTTGTTTAATAATGATTAATTTATTATAATTGTTTGTTCTTTCATGTTTCATTTGTTTTTAAAAACCAAATAGTTTAAGCATTTTAAAAAATAATTTTTAGGAGAAATCAAGATGGCTTATCAAGTAAAGAATGGTAAAATACTGGTTACACTTATTCCGGGTGATGGCATAGGACCGGAAGTAGTATTTTCTACAAAAAAAATTATTGAAGCCACAGGTGTAGCAATCGAATGGGAAGAATGCGCTGCTGGTGAAAGTGTCTTCAGAAAAGGTTTAGAA
>JASEHD010000181.1 GCA_030019075.1 Bacteroidota bacterium | reverse complement strand
CATTGATCTCATACAAGTCAATCTGGTTTTTTGTCATTTTTGATTTGGCAAGGACTTTATTAATTGCATCTACAGGTGCTATTGTAAACCATTCAGGCTTTTTTGCAACCGATGCTTGAGCTATAATCCGAGCCAATGGTTTTATTCCTAATTGTTCGGCTTTTTCTTTCGACATGACAACAACTGCAGCGGCGCCATCGTTAATCTTCGAAGCATTTGCGGCAGTAACAGTTCCATCCTTTTGAAAGGCTGGCTTCAATGTTGGAATTTTTTCAAACTTCACTTTCTTTGGCTCTTCATCTTCATTTACGATTATAGGTTCTGCACCCTTTTGCTCGATTCTTACTGGGGCAATCTCTTCGTTGAATAGGCCATTTTTTTGTGCTTCGAGTGCTCGCCTGTAACTTAGTGAAGCGAATTCATCCTGTGTTTCACGTGATATGTTGAACTCTTTCGCACAGATTTCACCTGCATTACCCATGTGGAAATCGTTATATGGGTCCCATAATCCACCTTTTATCATGTCATCAATAAGTTGTCCATGTCCCATTCGATAACCAGTTCGAGCTTTTTCTAAGATGTATGGAACATTCGACATACTTTCCATACCTCCTGCAACAATTATTTCGGCATCATCAAGTGCAATAGCTTGTGCTGCGAGCATAACCGATTTCAAACCCGAACCACAAACTTTATTTATCGTCATACATTCCACAGAGTTTGGTAAACCTGCATAAATACACGCCTGACGCGCAGGTGCTTGCCCCATTCCTGAAGTCAATACGCATCCCATTATTACTTCATTAACCTGCTCGTGTTTGATACCTGCTCTTTTTACAGCTTCCTGGATTACGATTGCACCTAACTTTGGTGCAGGAAATGAACTTAAACTCCCACCGAACGAACCTATTGGAGTTCGGCATGCACTTGCAATGATAACTTCCTTTGTCATATTAATTCAGAGTTATAATTTGAATTTAGTGATTTTAAGTTTATATTTTTCTATTTTGTTCTAACAAATTCGATCCGCCGATTTTTTGTACGGCCCTCTGGAGTCGCATTATCGGCAATTGGCTGAGCAAACCCGAAACCCTTAGTACTAATCCTTTGCGATGAGATTCCTTTTGATACAAGATACTCCTTGACCGCTTCAGCTCTTCCGTTTGATAATTTTAAATTATATCTTGCTGACCCTATATTATCGGTATGTCCTGTAATTAAGACTTCTGCAGTTGGAACGGATTGAAGGCTGCTGACAACTTTATCCAGAACAATTTTTGATTCAGGGAGTAATGTCGTTTTTGCAGTCTCAAAATATACTCCTTCGAGGACCATCCTCTTCCCAACTTCAATTATAGGGATATCATCTTTCGGGTCAAGCGGATTCAATCCCATACGGATTTCTTTGCCATCAGGTAATCCACCATTATCGGTATCTGCAAAAAGGGGATTCGTCTTATATTCTCTAATTTCTTCGAAATCAGTTAACTCATCATTATCGCTATCGGTTCTCAATGGATCGGTCCGGTGTTTTAAAACCTCTTCAGCATCGGTAAGTCCGTCACCATCTGTATCTGGATTAAGTGGGTTAGTTTTATGGACTATGACTTCATCTCCATCTGTCAATCCTTCTCCATCTGTATCCGGATTAAGAGGATCAGTAGTGTATTGTAATACTTCATCCCCATCAATTAAACCATCTCCATCTGTATCCTTTTTGTTGGGATTAGTGTTTGTGGTAAAAATTTCTTCTCGATCATTCAACCTATCTGCATCCGAATCTTTTAGTAGAGGATTTGTAAAATATTTCTTAACTTCCTCACCATCTTTTAAACCATCTCCATCAGTATCTGGATTGTTTGGATTCGTTCCGAGTGATATTTCTTCGTCGTTCAACAAACCATCTCGGTCATTATCCAGACTTCCCGAACGGATAAATGCGATTAAATTAATCATAATCGACCAATAATTATCATTCTTATCAGTTTGAATATCATCAAGATACTTCGTAGTTGATAAATAATATGAAGCAGCTAATTCAATAGCCGTATTTTCCGAAAAGAAATATTGAGCACCGGCAGAGAGGGGTAAGTAGGGGGATAGAAGTTTATAATCACCCCGCGCATTATGTGGAAGTAAATTTTCAAATTTACCAACTGGGTTAAAATACATTATACCCACACCACCAGAAACGTAGGGAGAGAATTTCGGTCCAAAAGTTGGCTGAAGCAAAAATCTAACATCAACAGGAATGATTATTGATGAAAAATAATGGATATCATTTTCCCCCTCAAGCACTCCAAATCCCAATCCTCCTTCGACAGCAACAGACCGTTGAAAATGATGACGTAAAAACAATCGCGTTATTGACTGGTCTTTTGCTTTCAAACCTTCGATAATAGGGTACGAACGACCAAAACCTGCACCAGCAAGTGTAATGCGACTCCATTCTTGAGAAAGACTCTCTAACCTAATAATTAGGGCGAGAGCGAATATATAAATAAGACATCGAATATAAAACATTCTAAGGTATATTTTTATAAGCAATAAAATGTAAATCTTGCAGACGAGAAATGCAAGCGAATATGTCCTTATACAGATTTTCTATTTAGCTGTTCATGGAGCGGAGGAATTCTCTGTTTGTCTTCGTTCCATGCATCTTATCGATCAGAAATTCCATTGCTTCTACTGTGGATTGATCACTTAGTAATTTCCTAAGAATCCAAACTCGATTTAATTCATCTGGTTCGAATAATAATTCTTCTTTACGTGTGCCAGAGCGATTAACATCAATCGCTGGGAAAATTCGCCGGTCGCTTAATTTCCGATCAAGCACAATCTCCATATTGCCGGTACCTTTAAATTCTTCAAAAATAACTTCGTCCATTCGGCTGCCTGTTTCTATGAGGGCTGTTGCAATGATAGTTAGACTTCCGCCTTCCTCAACATTTCGTGCTGCACCAAAAAAACGTTTCGGACGATGCAGCGCATTAGCATCAACACCGCCGGATAGAATTTTTCCACTGTGAGGTACTACAGTATTGTGAGCTCGGGCTAAGCGTGTTATGCTGTCCAGCAAAATCACAACATCACGTTTTGCTTCCACAAGACGTTTCGCTTTCTCAATCACCATATCGGCAACCTGAACGTGTCGCTCTTGTGGTTCATCAAATGTAGAACTAACAACTTCAGCATTAACCGACCGTTCCATATCGGTAACTTCTTCAGGGCGTTCATCTATCAGTAATACGATAAGAAATACTTCAGGATGATTGCGTAAGATGCTATTAGCAATTTTTTGGAGAAGTATGGTTTTACCCGCCTTGGGAGGTGAAACGATCATACCGCGCTGCCCCTTACCAATTGGTACTAACAAGTCCATAATACGCATGGAATATTCACCCGGTGAAGTTTCCAACCTAATTCTATTGTTGGGATAAAGAGGTGTAACATTGTCAAACAAAGTTCTGTCGCGAATTGCCGAAGGATTTTCATCGTTGACAGCTTCGACACGAAGCAGCGCAAAAAATCGTTCACCCTCTTTAGGCGGTCTAACTTGCCCACTTACAGTATCACCCGTTCTGAGGTTGAACTTTTTAATTTGTGAAGGGGAGACGTAAATATCATCGGGCGATGGAAGATAATTGTAATCAACAGATCTCAGAAAGCCGTAACCATCTGGTAATACTTCCAAGACTCCTTTATTAAATGTAAATCCATCTTGCTCGGTTTGGGCTTCGAGGATTTTAAAAATAAGGTCTTGTTTCCTGAGATCGCTTACGCCCGTGATGTTTAATTCTTTAGCAATCTTTGTTAGATCCGAAATTTTCTTTGATTTGAGTACAGCCATATCCGTTGGCATTTGTAAAACACTCCTTTCCTATTACTAAGGAAAATTAAATTAAACTTTAATAAATGTATAATTAGAGATATTCAAAACTTAAAGCGAAACCTTCTTTAGGTTTTTTGTAAGAAATGAATTCAAGTGAAAATGTAAATTTGATGTGTTCAGTTGTGGTTTACTTCTTTATTTTTTGATGAGTTGTACTGCTTCCTTATCTCAACTGTATAA
>JASEHD010000180.1 GCA_030019075.1 Bacteroidota bacterium | reverse complement strand
TAAACCAGCGGTATATCGGTTCTTCTTTGTTTGTTTGGAAACTCACAAATTGGCGATTAAAGTTAAACGCTGTTTCCAGTTTATCAGAAAACTTGTTATAGAGTTTCTGCCGTTCGCTTGGGAATATATCGATTAATTCATGCATCCTAAAAATTTATCATTAAGTATAAACAATAATACCAAAAGAATTGCAGATAATCCAATTTCAGATCTTTAAGATTTAATAATAAAACTTGTCGAGATGAAAATCAAACCAGCAAAAACTGTTACCCCGTCTACCACTCACCCTGAGCCCAACAGTCACCCTGAGCATGTCGAAGGGTGACAAGTAGTCTGCGTTTTCCATGTCATGGTTCGACAAGCTCACCATGACGGTTGAGAGTCACCCTGAGCCAGTTGAAGGGTGACGAGCTGTCCGTGTTTTCCTGTCAGTCTTCGACAAGCTCACCATGACGGTTACAATTCACTCCCACGCAAACACTGCCATAGACGATATCCAGTACTCAACCCGGGATCCAAATACTCTTCGCCGTCATCACCTCAACATTACTGCCGAAGTCGAGCGGAGTTCTGGATTTTGTGTAAAACACAAATCCTTTGTAGCCCGTGAGATATTTATAATATGTACCGAAGAATTTGAATTCAGAAATAATCACCAAGGGCTTCTCGCTTTTTGTAACTATGGATTGAAAATCTTTTTCCTCTATTCGCACGATTGCTCCTGATGCTTTGATTGCATTTGCTGCCGCTATCGCTGCAGCCGCTGCTCCATTTGTCATTGTAAACTCCTTATTAGTATGTTTGTTTAAAAACTGGTATAAAAAATCAAATCCTAAATAACAATCCAATAATTGCCAGTACTAAAGCTGAAATCATAGATACAACAAATGAGTAATACCAGTAGCCGGGTTTCCCCGTTTCTTCGAGTTTGAGTTTACGGTATTGGTCGACGTACTTTGGCAGAAATAATCTCAACAAAATCCAATTGATTTTTATTCCGTGATTTGAGAGAAATGAAACAATCACCATCGAAGAGGCAATCCCCCAGAAAACACAGATTATTGCTAATGCCATAAATAAATTGCTCATACTATTTACTCCTTTGATATAAAATCAGATATTAATATTCTGTAAAACCTTAATGTTGAGTACTTTTCAATAAACACTTTGCATTCTTATTATTAAATTCTCTAACCAATTTGCAATACACCGCCTGCTCGCGCCGGCATGCGCCGGTGGAATCCTGAGGAGCAAAGTCGGCGTACATACAACTATAATCGCAATATGCAGGGAGTTTCTCTTTTACAATCGATTTCTTTTTTCTATTCATCAAGTTAATCATGCAAATCTTGATCAATATCGAGAAAAAGAGATTGAAGGTCAAGAATAGTTAACATCAAATTCCAAAGAATCATGGTTAATCGTGGTAAAATTATATGCACGAAAATCGGTAGAATATTATTTACATTAATTGTATCTTATGTAAGCAGATGTAGCACATCTTAGAGATGTACTACATCTCAGCAAGGAACTTATGAAACAATTAGCATACGATAAAATGGTAGTTGCAATGCTGACCGATGATACAGATTATGATGGCAAGTTTTACGTTTGCGTTAAAACCACCGGCATATATTGTATTCCATCGTGTAAAGCGAAGACACCGATGCTGAAAAATGTTGTATTCTTGCCATCGAAGAAAAAAGCTATTGCTGCCGGATTCCGCGGCTGTAAAAGGTGCCGCTCCGAATTTTATCCCGATGTTCATCCAAAGTGGTGGGCAAAAGCTCTTGAGGTTATGAAAAAAGATTTGACACGAAAGATTTCTGAGAAAGAATTAGCGGGAATTTCAAACGTGGATATATCAACTATTCGACGATACTTTAAGACTTACATGGAAACTACACCGATGGCATTTCATAGAAAACTTCGGTTGGAATACGCCCGAATTCTCATTGAACAAGGAAATGATTACTTATCAACAGCATACGAATGCGGCTTTGAATCAGCGAGCGGCTTTCGCGATGCATTCATTAAACAATATGGTTACACACCGGGGAAATTAAATGGAAACAGAAAAGATCGTTTATAAAATTGTGGGTTCACCCATCGGTAAATTTATTGCAGGCGCAACTTCAAAGGGCTGCTGCATCTATGAGTTTCTCGACAGGGGAGGAATAAAGAAAATCAAAACAAGGGTTGAGAAACGATATAAAATAGAAATGGTGAAAGGTACGAACCGTTTTATCGAGAAAATGGAATCTCAGGTGAATGAGTATTTCAAAGGTAAGCGAAAGATATTTTCTGTGAAGCTCGATTTACAGGGAACCAAGTTCGAGATATTGGATTGGCTTGAACTGATGAAAATTCCATATGGTGAAACTCGCTCGTATGGTGAGATTGCAAAGGCGCTTGGTAAACCCGGTGCCGCACGTGCGGTAGGACGGGCAAATGGTGCAAATTATCTCCCCATCATCATTCCTTGCCACCGAGTTATCGAAGTAAATGGAAACTTGCGAGGATACGGCGGCAAACTGTGGAGAAAGAAGTTTTTATTGGATCTGGAGAAAGAAAACGCATGAAGTTAAGAAATTAAGAAGATGGGAAGTTACTGAAAATTTAGAAACAGAATTTATCGGCATTTCTTTCCATCGAGTTTAGCATCATGATGATTATTTCACATTCATCGTCGAATTTATTAAAAAAATCTTTTGCGATGTAATCGCACGAGAGAGCAAATTCGAGCCAGCATTGTGTCTCAAAAGATTCTTGCATTGCATCAGTCATTTTATTCTTAAATACCGCAATATATTTCCTTTTGCGCCAAGCTTCTGCAAGATTTGAACAGACCGACCTTGATGATCTCCTTACCTGATCGACGAAGGAGAATCTTTCTTCCATCGGGAAGCTTTTCGTGACCTTGAAAATATCCGTAGACAACTTAAAAGCGTTTTGATATACTTCAAGATCGCGAAAATGCTTCAAATATTTTTTCTTTCCATATTTATCCTCCAATAGTTTAAACTTCTTATCTTCTCATCTTCCACATATCTCACATTTCACCAATCTCCACAACATCCCTCACTGCATCTTTATGCACCATGAATCCGAGCATCTTGAGCTTCACGTAATCTTCATGATAAAAATAATAACCGGGATGATTGTTGTTGCGTGATCCAGAACCGGAATCTTTAATCAGGTACCAATCTTTTCCATCCATTTCTTTGTAACCGACAAGATGAATTCCGTGGTCATCGCCTGTTGTGCCGTTGCTGAAACGGAACTGTCGCGCATTTTCATCGATATATGCTGAGGGTATATCGAAACTTGGAACAACAGCCATGCCTGCATGTCCGTCGATTCCCGGCTCCGAGACATCTCCACCAATACAAACTGTAAAACCAGAGCGTACAGCTTTTTTAAGAGACGACATAAAAACAGCCAGCGGGATATTGTAATAATCTTTACTGTGCCACCAGTTATCGGGAACTTCATACTCAACGAATTGGTAATAAGGTTTTTCCATCAGCGACATTAACTCGATGTAATCGTCAACGTTGAGCTTTATAATTTTCTCTAAATATTCTTTCGGTGTCATTTGTTTTCCATCAACTTTAATACTCTTCGGCGGCTCGCTGATATAGGAATTCATTATCGATTTGATCGTTGAAAGTGTCGCATCTTCGTTCCAGTTGTTTGCTGCTTTCACCGATTGAAGATAAGCGTTCAACTCATTATACATTTTGCTGTGATCGTGAAAGATTTGTCCTGATTTCATTCCTGTATAAGCTTCCTCAGGAATAATGCCGTACATCTTCCACATTCTTGAAACAGCATTAGATTCTGATCCTTCGGCGAAGGCAGAGTTTCCTTTCTCTTGAACGAATCGGCGGGCTTTTTCAATATATTCCCAATACACAGTGAATATTTCCGAAAGTTTTATTTTGCGTTTTGTAAGACGATAAATTTCAGATTCGAAAAAAGATGTAGCAGAAAAACACCAGCAGGTATTTGTCGATGCTTGCGAGACTGGGGTAGAGTGCCAGTATTGTACGAACTCATCTGGCGTGCCAGGTCCTTTGATTGAACTAAAATCAAGCTTGAATGTTTTCTTTGGAGGTTCATCTTTTTTATTGAACTTATCAATCGTCGCTT
>JASEHD010000017.1 GCA_030019075.1 Bacteroidota bacterium | reverse complement strand
AAATGCCGCTGGGTAAATTCACTGCATCTCCGCCAGAGGCGGATCCGCCTATGGCGGAAAAACTCACTGATTTGTATCCTGCTTCTTGCATTTCGTTCACAAGAGTTGCGACTTCCCGACCAAGAATATCGTAAACCTTCAGCGTTACGTGTGCCTCCACTGGCAGTGCATATTCAATCCTTGTAATTGGATTGAATGGATTGGGATAATTTTGTTCGAGTGCATATTCCATCGGAATATTTTTTCCTTCGGTTACTAACTTTAGTGTTTTTATTCCTGCATTATCTCCGTGTAATGTGATACTCCCATTCTCGTTTAACGGATATGTTTTACCTTCTTCATCACGTAACACAAATTTAGTAGTTGATAATTCTCGAATGTTCCAGCTTATTTTAATCAGAGAAGAAACCGTCTGGATGTCGATCGGATATTCACTTTGGTTTTCTCCGGCTATTTCGAGGAATCGTCCTGAGCTATACCGTACATCAAAATCTCCTTCTGGTGCAGTGGGTGGAAGCGCAAAATCTTCAATGCTTATCCCCTGATCAATAGTAAAATAAAGTGTTTGGCTGTTTTCACCATCGCTAAACGTTATGCTATTAAACGCTGATAATATCTGGCTTGCCAATTGTTTCGACAGCGGAGGATAAGTTCCACTCAAAATGATATCACACGGCTCTTTAGCTTTTACCCAATATCCTTTCCCGGGTTGAAGATTATCGGCAATGATATAGCTTCGGTCATAGCCGAAGAAATACGGAGCAATCTTACCATCAGGTTCGGATACTACAGCAGTTGTGGGGATACTATTCGACAAGGCGCCAATCATATTCCAACCTCCTAATAGTGTGATGGTATCGGCTTTTAATACATAACCTTCGATGGGAATCGATTGAACATCATCAAATTTTAACCAATAACCTTGTCCTGCTTCTAATATATTTTTTTGGACGTAAGTACTACCGTTATATAAAAATGCGTGAGATGTTGCTGTTGGGAACAGGTCGGTTTTTAAGGACAAAAATGATTTTACCGGAAGCGAGACCATATTCCAACGATTATCAACTTGCACTGATGTGATTCTCTTTGTTCCAACATGGAGTGCGATTGGGATTTCAATATTCCCTGTCTTGTTATCGTTACTCTCAATCAGCAGGTTAGTATAATAATCACCAATTGCAAGCGTTGCCTCTCCAAATGTGAGAGGTACTTTAAGAGTTTCGTCTGGTTGGATAGTTCCGATATTCAACTCATGGGTCATCCAAGTTGGTGTTAATTTTCCTGTGTCATTTATTGAGATATGAAGTGGAATATATCCATCGTTCCGGATTATCAATGTATCCTTCGCCACATCACCTGAATCAATCTCAATAAGATAGCTCGTAGTCTTAGGAGTAATCGTTGGTCCGAGAACATGAACTACTACATTGACGGAAGATGGAGTTTGAGTTGAATCGTTATGTAAGAAAGAAATTGCTCCTGCATAATCTGTCCACGTAGTTAGTCCTGAAGGATCAACCGTGAAATGCACCATGCCTGAGTCGAGTGAATCTATTGTAACAAAATTTTCTTGAATTGAGAGCCAGCTATTTTCGGGTGATGGGATGAAAGTTTGGAAGAATAGCAGTGAATCTCCGGGGTTTTTAATTTTAATAGAGTCGTTAGTAATTGCACTGGGAATAAGTGTGTATTCGAAATTATTCGGTTGAGCAACGAAAACCGGACCTAACGGAACTGCATTTCCACTAATGACGAATGAAACATTTTGTGAGCCACCCGTTAATGTTCCTTTATGTGTTATTCGAACAGTGTAAACTGTTCTCTCAGGTGATTCAATATGAACTTGTTCGACATTATCACGGTAATTATCTCCGGTTAATGCTGCGGCAGAGGGTGATGCCGGATTGAGTATCCATGGCGAATATGTTTGGAGATTCATTTTTTTAATGATCCGAAGATCGATATCATTTTTCAACATGATGTTTGGTGGATCAAGTGCTGGACTGACCGGTGTTCCTGCTGGATCGGTCCAACAAATAGTTGCTCTTAGTGGAATATCATCACTTCCTACATCAAACTGAATTGTTTGTCCTTGATTTAGAACCAGTTCTTTGATATGCGATCCGAATCCGTCAATACTATCTTGCGTCATGATATCTATGGCTTTAAGTGTATTCATCAGTCCCCAACCAAACATATAATCAGGTCCGGGATTTGGCCCTGATTCATCTGCCGTGTTAATAATAATTGCTTTAAGTGTTGATGCTCGTAATGGTGTAGTGCCTTGCAACATGTTTTGACGCTGGAGAAGTAAACCAACCGATCCCGATGCATTTGGTGCCGACATTGATGTTCCACTGTACCTGCCATACGCTATATCTGAAGTTGAAATTGGGGAATATAAATCCACCCCGTTTGCTACGATATCGGGTTTTATTCTGCCATCATCGATAGGACCCCAACAACTAAAGGATGACATAACAACACTACTTGGGGTCGAATAACTGCCAAAAATGTCATTCACAGCTCCAACAGTAAGAACATTTTTCGCCAAAGAATTATGGCTGATACAGTCGTATCCTGAATTACCATCACGATTACGCGCTGCTGTAACCAAAGTCCATGCTCCTCCAATTATAGCCCAGTGTGTAGTTGATCCACTTGGACCTTCGTCGCGATCATTTCCAGCAGATTTCACAATTAGGTAATTAGGTGCGTTAAAAGCTATTTCATCCCATTCTTTTGCTTGGTCGGAATAAAATCCGAACTTGTAATCCTCAATTTCGCTAATATTTACATCGCCAAACCAAGCCCAGCGATTATCGCTACGATAATTCCAAGACCATCCTGTTATTGTTCCATATGAATGATTCGAGACGCGTAAACCGGCTGCTGCTTCAGTTGCCATTTCTGCTTCATCATTAGACCAGTTGTAAGATTTTAATGATCCTTGATATGACATACCTTTAGCTGCACCAATTACCCCTGTAGCTATCATCGTTCCACCAACGTGAGTTGCATGGTAGTGATCACTGCCTTCTGTGAAAATGACTCTTGAGCCAAACTCCTGGTGGGTTGGACGTACTCTTCCAGCATCCCAAATACCGAGAATAATGTTTTCTCCTGTTAAAGAATATCCACTTCCACCACTGGGCCAAACTTTGTGTGTCGAGATTGTCCGAGCAGCGGTGAGATTATCTGTTTTGTAATAAACTGGTATGTTATTTCGAATCCGTTGAAGTTCTATTGTTGGACCATCCTCATATTCAACCCGGATTGGCAAGTTGTTAGCAATTGCGACCGATTCAGCAAAAGCACGCTCCTCCCTTAATTCGATGCCTCGCTTAATCGCATAATCTTGTAACCAAGTTTGTGAGGTGGTAGATGATGGTGTTAAACATATTCCTCCGAAAGCAAGCAATGTAATGAGTAATCCTTTTCGCATGGGGATCTCCAAAAAGATGATTAGGATAATTATTGAAGTTCATATTTAATCTACCAAATATTGTATATATTGTCAAGTACTTTCATGAATTCTTTGATTATCATTAAAAAATATCGTATTTTGACACAAAGAAAGTGAGACAATCATGGAAGAGCAAGATAAAAAACAGGAATTATCGGAAACTGAAAAAAGACCGATACCTGAAACTATAACAAAGGAAATCGAACAAGGACCGAGACAGCAACCTTCTGGTCGTATTGAAGATCGCTCAAACGAACAAAGGGTAAGGCGACAAAGGCAAAGGCCTCATGGATTCAAACAGGAGAAACATCGCGAAGGCAGGAAGGATGTATCGGTAGTAATTCCACTTTTAAACGAAGAACAATCACTCCCAGAACTCTATGAAAAATTAAGGAATGTTTTACATCGGTTTGGGCGTTTTGAAATTATTTTTGTTGATGATGGCAGTAGTGATGGCTCGAACAAGGTTCTTCACGATTTGAGACGAAAGGACAGAAGAATAAAGATAATCCGATTCAGGCGGAATTTCGGGAAGTCCGCTGCGCTCTCTGTCGGTTTTGACCATGCCGAGGGAGATGTTGTAATCACTATGGATGCCGATTTGCAGGATGATCCGGATGAGATACCCAACTTGATAAATGAACTTAAAAAAGGATACGATCTTATTTCAGGTTGGAAGAAGAAACGACGTGATCCACTTTCGAAAACAATTCCGTCAAGATTTTTTAATTTTGTTACTTCTTTACTTACAGGAATCAGACTCCATGATTTTAATTGTGGATTAAAAGTGTATCGTAACGAAGTTGTGAAGGATGTAAAAATATATGGTGAGCTTCATCGATATATTCCAGCCCTCGCACACTGGCTCGGTTATCGGGTTGGAGAGATTGTTGTCCAGCATCAACCTCGTAAATATGGAAAATCAAAATATGGTGTTGTTAGATTTTGGAGGGGTTTTCTCGATCTGTTGACAGTACTTTTTACAACTCGATATCTGAAGCGTCCGTTACACTTATTTGGTTTTTGGGGCTCAATGTTCTTTTTAATAGGATTTATCATCGATCTATATCTTGTCTACCTGAAATTTGCCGAAGGAATGGCTTTAAGCAACAGACCCCTTTTTCTTGGTGGTATCTTACTTATTATTGTTGGTATACAGTTTATTTCCATCGGACTCCTTGGCGAGCTAATCACAAAAACATATCATTCGACGGAAAAAGAATATTCTATTCGGGATATCTGGAAGTAAGAATTAAGCATATCTCATTATGGAATTTACGATAGATAAAATTAAAAAAAATTGTCACCATTTCCGTGGAGATATTCCTTGTAAACCTCATAAAAAACAAGGTGTCAATTGTGTTGATACAATTGGTAACGATTGCTCTTATTATGATTCGGTTTCAAAAAGGGTATTGATAATTAAGCTGGGTGCTATAGGTGATGTTATTAGGACGACACCACTTCTCCGAAAGCTAAAAGAAATTGAACCGCGAGCCGAGATATGGTGGCTTACATTAACACCGGAAGTGATTCCCAATATGGTCGATATTGTTTTACCCTTCACTCCACAGAGTCTTGTTACTCTCCAGATGACTTCTTTCGATAATATTTATAACCTTGATAAAGATAAAGAAGCATGTGCAGTCTGTTCTATTGTAAAAGCAGATGTTAAGAAAGGATTCGCACTGAGAGAGGGTAAATGTGTCCCAATTGATAATGAAGCAGAACATAAATACCTAACCGGGATCTTTGATAATTTGAGTAAGGCGAACAGGAAAAATTATCAGGAAGAAATATTTGAGATTTGCGGATTCAGATTTTCTGGTGAGGAGTATATTATGCCAGAGGTATCTGAATATCAATGGAAGCTTCCAAAGAAGAAACTGATTATTGGATTAAACACTGGTTGCGGGGGAAGGTGGACTTCTCGTCTGTGGCCCGATAAATATTGGATTACTCTCGCGAAAAAATTGAAAAGATCTGGCTATGCACCATTATTCCTTGGAGGTGAGCAGGAACATAAAAAGAATTTGATACTTGCAAAACAGAGCGATGCTATTTATCTTGGGCATTTTCCACTTCAACAGTTTATGAGTTTAGTCAATCATTGTAATCTTGTGGTTACAGCGGTAACGATGGCACTGCATATTGCCGTTGGGTACCGGAAGAAGATTGTCCTCTTCAACAATATTTTCAATAAACACGAGTTCGAGCTTTATGGTCGTGGCGTGATTCTTGAGCCGGATTTCGAATGTGATTGCTTCTACTCACCTATATGTAAAAATAATTGTATGCAATATCTTAAGGTTGAAACAGTTTTCAATGCATGTCAGAAACTTCTATCAAACAAAGAAAGAAATTCTGAAGTAACCCAATGAAAAAAGAGAAGATGATTCAGAAGATTTATGTACCTGAGATAAAAGATTGGCATGTCATTATTCTCTTGACAACTTTCGTTGTATTCTTCTTTCGTGAGATAATTTTTCAGCAGGCATTTTTCTGGGAAGATTTCATTTACCAATTTTATCCGTATCGGAATTTCGCAAGTGTCTCATTTGCGAACGGAGAAATTCCATTGTGGAATCCATATACATTTGTTGGTATGCCGTTCCTTGCGGATATTACAGGCACAGTACTTTATCTTCCACATTTGTTATTAATACCTTTTGCATCGGGTGGAATACTTCACGTGTGGTATGTTGAGATGTATTTGCTTGCCCATGTTGTTCTTGCTGGCGTAACAATGTACTACCTTGCGAAATATTTTAGTCTATCAAAGATACCGGCAACTTTCAGCGCCCTTGCTTATATGCTCTCCGGTTTTATGATTGTCCATATGATTCATCTGGTAATTATCTGTCAGATTGCATGGTTCCCATTGGCTGTATTGCTATTTGTGAAAACATTGCGGGAGTTTTCGATTCAGAAAATGATTCTCTGCGGATTCGTTTTATTTTTAATAGTTTGCGGTGGGCATATCCAGATATCATTCTACTTTTTTATCTTCCTATTCATTTTATTCATCGTAGAAATATATCATAGAATTCGACAGAAGGGAGATGTTAATAAAGATGATCCTATCATGAATATAACAAAACTTTCCCTATTGGCTGCTGGTGTTGTCGTTATTGCCGTTGCACTTTCTGCAATCCAGTTATTACCGACAATGGAGTTGACGAAACTTTCAGTCCGTGAGGAATTATCGTTTACAAGATCAACCGAGGGTGAGCTTTGGTGGCAGCAATTAATTACAATTTTAATCCCGAAATTTTTTGGCGAAGCAAATCATCCTGGCTCAGAAAATCCAAATCCTTTCTGGGGACCGGAATCGTACTGGAATTATTGGGAGACTTGTATTTATACAGGCATAACAGCGCTCATATTAGCATTATTTGCCCTTAAATATGCAAAAAGTAATCGTCACTTAATGGCTACCGCATGGTTTGCACTTTTTGCTATTCTATATGCGCTCGGAGATAATTTTATTCTTCATAGATTGTTCTATGATTATGTGCCAGGATTTGATAAATTCAGATCTCTTGGTCGGTGGGGATTCTTTTTCATTTTTGCTGTAGCACTTTTGAGTGGATATGGTCTGCAAAATCTTCTAAACATAAAATCCAAAGATAAATATTTCAAGAGAGTTTTGTTTGCAATTGGCGGTACTACTCTCTTATTAACAATTATTGTGCATCTTCAATTAGCCGACCAATTCATTTCTGATCAGTTGCGAAGTGGCACGTTCTCAAATCAACCCGTTAGAGCAGTTCTTCCGATAGTTAATGAAATTGTAAGGACTCAATCGTTGATTTCGATGGTTGTTGTATTTGTATCCTTAATAGTACTTTATTTATTCTTTAAAAAATCTATAAATATACGCTGGATACTTGCTCTGATTTTCTTGGTTCAATTTTTCGATATGTACATTTTCGGATATAAGCAGAATAATGGTACGACCGATCCCGAGAAATATTTCCGACAACGATCAGAGATTATCGAACAATGGAAACAAGAAGGTAAATCCGAATTTTTCCGTATCAATATGCGTCAGGGGGGAATGATGCTCGTCGACCGCAACCAAGGGATGATGGATCGGATTTTCCTGATCGAGGGGTATTCACAGCTCGGATTGCAAAGAAGATATCCACCGACACCGCATGCGCTCGATATGATGAATGTTAAATATCGAATGAAACTTGATACCGTTTTAATAGGAGGTCAGCCGCGAATTCAAGCCCATCTCGTAACCGATACTACATATTTACCGCGAGCATTTTTTGTTTACAATTACAAATCGTTCTTGACAGTCAAAGAGGAAAGTCTCTATATCGCAGGTTCACAATTTAATCCTAAGCATGAAGCAGTATTTTTAGAAACGCCACAGATTTTTCTCGATGATACCATTTCAACAAGTCAATGGAACGCTAAGATCGTGTCGTACACCATTAATTCGATTACTTTGAAAGTTTCAACTCCGAAGAAGGGAATTCTTGTATTGAGTGAAATGTATTATCCTGATTGGAATGCATATGTCGATGATCTTCGTGCCACTGTGTACCGAGCCGATTGGAGTTTGCGTGCATTGGTTGTCGAAGCAGGAGATCATACGGTTGAAATGAAATATGAGCCAAAATCTTTTTATCGAGGTGCCGCAATTAGTGGGGGAACATTGGTATTATGTATTCTGGGATACTTTTTTTCTATAGTTAAGCGGCGCAAATCAAACAGCAGCCATCTCCAGATGTCAAAATCAATTTAGAACATTTTACGGATTTAACGATGATTACAATTGTAATTCCGATTTTCAATGAATCACAAATTATTCCCGAACTCTGCCGGCTCATTAATGAAGCAATGGAAGGTGTGAACGAGCCATACGAAATTCTTTTTGTGAATGACGGGAGCTCCGACAACTCGGCGGGTGTTCTTAGACACTATGCAGCTCGATCATCGAATATCAAAGTGATCAACATGGCAAGGAATTTTGGTCATCAGATTTCGATTTCCGCTGGCATTGATCATGCAGCAGGTGATGCTGTTATTTTAATGGATGGTGATTTACAAGATCCTCCCGAGATTCTTCCGAATCTTATCGAGAAATGGCGAAGCGGTTATGATGTTGTTTATATGGTTAAGCGTAGCCGTAAGGAATTCTTCTTAAAAAGATTTGTCTTCCATTCTTTTTACAAAGTAATGCAAAGATTTTCTGCAATACAAATACCCATGGAAGCGGGAAATTTTTCGCTGATGGATAAAAAGGTTCTCAACGTCATCAAAGCGATGCCTGAGCGCAACCGTTATATTGCAGGCATGCGTGCTTGGGCTGGATTCTCACAGACAGGAATTGAATTTGATCGGGCTGCTCGATTTGCCGGTAAGCCGCAAATGACACTCATGCGTCTTGTCCATCTTGCTCTGGATGGTATCTTTTCTTTTTCCAATGCCCCTCTCCGGCTTGCGACATATATTGGTGTAATTACATCGTTTCTGGCATTTGTTGGGATAATCTACGTTTTATATGCAAAAATCTTTACAGATAAAGCCACCCCAGGATGGGCTTCTCCTGTGTTTTCTATTCTCTTCATTGGCGGACTAATTTTATTAACACTTGGCATAATTGGAGAATACCTCGGTCGGATTTATGATGAAGTAAAGCATCGCCCGCTGTACGTGATAAAAGAAAAAATTGGATTCAAAGAGGACTAATCTTGTTTAGCAGTGTAACACATTCAAATGAAAAGACGGATGGATGGCAAGATGTTCAGAATGAATTCTATTCAGATGCGGATCAACATTCTCATTTAACATTCAATCGCAATAGTTTATATTCCAAAGATTTATCCGATCATCTCGTCGAAGCAGCAAGAATATCTCCCAATGATGAAGTTCTTGAAATAGGTGCAGGTGCAGGAAGATTCAGCATTCACCTCGCCAAAGTATGCAAGCATTTAGTTGCTTTGGACACTTCTTCAGCTCTGCTGGATGCCTTGAAATCGCAGCAATCGGAAAAAAATAATATTGATGTTTTGTGTGCAAGTGTATTTGATCTGTTAGATCATTTTAAGAAGATTTCACTCGATGTTGTTTGTGGATTTTTCATACTTCACCATCTTCCTCACCATGATAAATTGTTTGGCTTAATAAAAACGGTGCTTAAACCTGGCGGGCGAATATCATTCGTTGAACCGAATCGAATGAATCCGCTCTTTCTTGCGCAGGCTATTTTTGATCCGGAAATGACGTGGGATGCTGAGAAAGGAATGTTCAAATTTAGTGCAAGCAAAACGGTGAAAATTTTAAACGAGTTAGGATTTGTCAATTTAAAACGTGAACGTTTTGGTTTTTTTCCACCCCAAGTTTTGGATAAATTTCCATCTTCTATGAAAATCCAAAATATGATAGAGAAAATAATTTTATTTCGGCGAATTCTTCCATTCATCTTAATTACCGCTGATAAACCTTCATAATAGCTATCATGAAGATTATCATCATCGGTACTGCATATCCATTGCGTGGTGGTATTGCCCATTTTAATGCTCTTCTTGCTAATCACCTTAGCAAACGGCACGAGGTAGAAACAATTACTTTTAAGCGGCAATATCCGAAATTGTTGTTCCCCGGTAAAACACAAGAGGAAACTGGTGAGCATTCAGAAATCAAACCTGCACCTGAACTGATTGATTCCATTAATCCCTTGAATTGGTTTTCTGTTGCAAAAGAAATTAGCAATCACAAACCAGATCTGTTAATTTTTAAATACTGGATGCCATTTTTTAGTCCTTGTTTTGGAACAATAGCAAGACGGGTCAAGAAAAAGGTGGGTGCAAAGGTTTTATTTATTTGTGATAATATAATTCCTCATGAACGACGATTGGGAGATATTGCTTTAACAAAATATGCTTTTCACCAAGCAGATTATTTTATCGTGCAGTCTGATGCGGTAGAGAAAGATTTATTGCAGCATTTCCCGAATTCAATTTACCGGAAGATTCCACATCCAGTATATGAAAATTTTGGTTCTTTAATTCCCAAGAACACGGCTCGGGAAATTTTAGGAATAAGTAACAAGAAAGTAATCCTGTATTTTGGATATATCCGTAAATACAAAGGATTGATGGTTTTAATTGATGCAATGAAAGAGATAAAAGATAGAGGTATAATGACTGAGGAAATTTTGTTACTCGCTGTCGGAGAGTTTTACGATGATGAATCAAAATATAGACAAAAAGTAAAAGATTTGAATCTAGGACCTTTTATCCGTTTTGTATCTGATTATGTTCCCAACGAGCAGGTCGCTGTTTATTTCAGTGCGGCGGATGTTGTCGTTTTACCGTATTTATCAGCCACACAAAGCGGGATAATTCAGATCGCCTATAATTTTCAAAAATCCGTAATTGCGACTAACGTAGGTGGACTTGCAGAAGTAGTACTCGATGGGAAAACCGGTTTTGTCGTGCCACCCGATGATCCTTCAGCAATAGCAGATGCCATCCAAAGATTTTACAGTGAGAAAAGAGAAGAGGAGTTTTCAAAAAATGTAGAGATTGAAAAGAAAAAATATTCTTGGGATAGACTCGTTATGGCAATAGAAGAAATGGCTCAACAATCGAGAGATTGAAAATATGAAAGTTGCAATTGTATTTGGTACGCGTCCGGAAGCTATAAAGATGGCTCCACTCATCAAAGAACTGGATCGCAGGAAAATTGAACATACGATAATTGTTACCGCTCAGCATCGTGAGATACTCGATCAAAAGCTTGAAGTGTTCAATATCAAACCGCATTACGATTTGGATATCATGCAGCACGATCAGGATTTGTTTTATGTAACAACTGCGGTGCTTAATGAAATCAAGCCAGTACTTCTGAAGGAAAAGCCGGACGTTCTCCTTGTCCAAGGAGACACAACAACTACATTTGCCGCAAGCTTAGCTGCATATTATTTTAAAATTCCTGTGGGTCATGTCGAAGCTGGCTTGCGAACGTGGAATAAGTTCAACCCATATCCTGAAGAAATCAACAGACAGTTAACCACACGTATTGCTGAATTTCATTTTGCCCCCACAGAGTGGGCAAAAAATAATCTCGTCCGAGAAGGAATTAAACCTAATAATATTTTCGTTACAGGGAATACAGTAATCGATGCACTCCTAATGATTGTTGACCCAAAGTACCAATTCCCAGAAGAACCGCTCCGTAGTATTGATTTCATCAACCATCGTATTATCCTTTTGACTTCTCACCGGCGTGAGAATTTTGGTGAACCTATGGAGCAAGTATTTTCTGCTTGCAGGTATTTAGTTGAACACAATCCAGATGTTGAATTGATATATCCTGTGCATCCCAATCCGAATGTTCAGAAGAAAGCAAAGGAGATATTAGCAAACGTCCCCAGAGTTCATCTGATAGAGCCGATGGAATATAAACCTTTTGTTCAGGTAATGAATAAGGCATATTTTATACTAACCGATTCAGGTGGTGTTCAAGAAGAAGCTCCCACGCTCGGGAAACCTGTGCTGGTTTTACGGAAAACAACGGAAAGGCCGGAAGCGATTGAAGTTGGAACTGCTAAGTTGGTTGGAACAGACAAGAATGTAATAATTAAAGAAGCTCAGCAACTACTCTCCGATAAAAGTAAATATCTTGAGATGGCAACGAAAACAAATCCGTACGGTGATGGAAAAGCTTCTGAACGCATCGTAAATATTTTACTTGAAAAGATACACTAAACAGTGAAAGAATCTCCTAACGTATTTATCATTGTACTAACCTGGAACGGCAAACAAGACACACTTGATTGTCTTGATTCACTTCAGCATCTGACATACCCAAACTTTAAAATAATAGTTGTTGATAATGCCTCGGTTGATGGAGCTGCTGAAATCATTCAGCAGCGGTTCAGATCAGTTGAGTTAATTGTAAACAATTCTAATCTTCGATTCGCAGGTGGTAATAATATTGGTATCAAGCGAGCTTTGGCTGAGGGGGCTGAGTACGTTCTTCTTCTAAACAATGATACAATCATCGAAAAAGATTTTCTCTCAAATCTTATTGAAGCGTCTGAATCGGATGATAGCATTGGTATGGTTGGACCAAAAATATACTATCATAACGATCCCAATCATATCTGGTATGCAGGCGGAAAGATTGAATGGTGGAAGGGGTGGGTATCGCATGTTGGTGTTCACGAACGGGATAAGGGTCAATACGATAGCATCCGAAAGACTGATTATATTTCGGGGTGTTGTATCCTTGTCAAAAGAAAAGTGATCCAGAAGATCGGTGTGCTTGATGAAAGATTTTATATTTATGGAGAAGATGCTGATTGGTGTATTCGTGCATCGCGTTCTGGCTTTAAGTTGCTCTATGTCCCATCTGCTAAAATATGGCATAAACTTTCTGTAAGCGCGGGTGGTCATTTTTCATGGTTTAAAAATTGGAATAAATTTAAAAGTCAGGTCAGATTGATGATTCGATATGCACGCTTGTATCATTGGCTATCAATTCCATTTTTTATGATTTTTAAAATTATACAAAGCTTTGTGAGGGTGAAAAAGGTTCAGTAATATTATTCAAACCAATAAATGTTAATGCTTTTGCTTTTTCTCCTAAAAAAAGCGAACTTTATAACACAATAAAATTCCTGTCACATTTTATAAATGAGCAATTATGGTTCCATCACAACTTTTGACACAAATCAAAGAACAAGCAAAGAAATTCAAGAAAACCGTCGTATTCCCGGATGCAATAGATGAGCGGGTAATGAAGGCAGCCCGCATTTTAATGGATGAGGGAATTGCTATACCCATCCTCATCGGAAATGAAGAGCAGATTCGCTCTGAAGCAAAGTCTAAGGGAATCTCGATCAATGGGATTCGGATTATCGATCCACTTAAATCGGAGAAGCTCAGTGATTTTTCTCATATCTTCTTTAATCTTCGAAAGCACAAGGGAATAACAATTACAGAGGCGGAAGAGACGATGAAGCATCCGCTCTTTTTCGGTGCGATGATGGTGCGCGAAGGAATGGCAAGCGGAAGTGTTGCCGGCTCAATCTCGACTACGGGTGATGTACTGCGTGCGGGTATTCAGGTCATCGGTCTTAAAGAAGGAATAAGTATCATTTCAAGTTTCTTTGTGATGATCTTTCCACATCAAGTATTTTCATTCGCTGATTGTGCCGTTGTCCCCGATCCGACAGTTGAACAACTTGCCGACATAGCAATTGCAACCGCCGAGAATCATAAGAAGCTTACAAGCGAAGAGCCGCGTGTTGCTATGCTTTCATTCTCAACCAAGGGAAGTGCGAACCATCCGTTTATTGAAAAAGTACAACAGGCAACCGCCATTATAAAAAGTAAGGCGCCTAACCTTATCGTGGATGGTGAGATGCAATTGGATGCAGCCATCGTACCGAAAGTTGCTAAATCGAAAGCTCCGGGAAGTCCGATAGAAGGGAATGCGAATGTATTAATTTTTCCTGATCTGAATGCTGGAAACATTGGTTACAAAATGGCGCAGCGGCTTGGCGGTGCTGATGCGATTGGTCCGATCGTTCAGGGATTGAATAAACCCGCATTCGATTTATCCCGTGGATGCAGTGTGGAAGATATCGTAAACACGACGGCAATCAACTGTGTACTCGCAATATAGTTAAAAGTGCAATGGCGGAACATCGGATACTTTCTCCGGAAAATACATCGAGTGGGAAACAGCGATATGTTTTTATCGATTTATACCGGAGTGCAGTAATTTTCTTGATGTTGGAAGGTCATGTATTCAGGGCATTTCTTCCCTTAAACCTTCAGGGGTCACCATGGTTTCAGTTCCACGAATTTTTCCATGGCTTGAGCGCGCCTGCCTTTCTATTCGGTGCAGGATTGACCTTTGTAATATCAACGAAACGGAGGTGGGAAGATTATCACCACTGGGATCCGCCGCTTGCTAAGCGTTTTCGACGATTGCTGCTTGTCATACTGCTCGGACTAAGTTTGCATCTCCCGTATTTTTCCTTTCGTAAAATTATCATCGAAGGTACATCGGCAGAATATCTCCAGCTATTCCAGCTCGATGTTCTCCACTGCATTGGCATTGGATTACTTTCTCTCCATGCATTAATCTTCTTTTTTAAAAAAGAATCTCGGTTTTACTTGCTCGTATTTAGCACTATTGTTTTCGTATGCTTTTCCACACCGATTATGTGGGAGATAGATTTTTTAAAATTCCTCCCACCCGTTCTTGCACAGATGTTTAATGGGAATAACGGTTCTCCGTTTCCACTTTATCCTTATGTTGGATTCCTGTACGCGGGTGTGATAGTTTCGTGGGAGTTTCTGGTTGCTGTGGAATGTAAGCGTGAGAAGAAGTTTATGTCCTGGCTTACAGTGTCAGGGATGATTTTAATAATTTTCGGTTATATTTTTGATATCATACCGATCCAGATTTACCCCACATACAACTATTGGTTTACAAGTCCGAACTATTTTCTTGTCCGCATGGGATCACTAATGGTGATTGTAGCTGGTTTCTGGTATTTTGCTAAATACCTTAAGCCCCCAAAGAAAATCTGGACAGTGCTTGGGATTGAATCTTTATTCGTTTATGTTTTACATCTATTAGTTCTATACGGCTCAGCAATGAATTCAACTGAAAATCTTCAAGTATATTTGGGTACGAATCTTTCTCTGATCCAAACTTCGGTTGTGTTTATAGGATTGTTTTTATTGATGCTGCTTGCAGCGCTAATGTGGAATTATTTGAAAGAGAACCACTTTAACTTTTATAGGATCGTCCAGCTTGTGATTGCCGGAGTTTTTCTTTTCTTCTTTTTTACAAGAGATTTTTAAGTATGGTTGATTATTTCACGGCAAACAAATTGTTCCGAGTACCGTTTGTCTTTTCGCACCGGTCGCATTGGGAACATTTCCGTAATTTCCTGAGATTGTTTCGTTTGCAAGAAATGCGAAACAAATGGCTTCCTTTGCATCGGAACAAATATTAATCTCATCAATTGGGATAACTTTGATGCCTGAGAAGTACCGCTTCAGAGCTTCCATGATGTAGTAATTATGAGCACCGCCACCACTCACTAGAAGCTCTTGGATTTTTATTTTTCTTTGAACAAACCTCAGGTAGCTTAAATAAATACTTAAGGCAGTGAATTCAGAAATGGTGGTTATTAGATCTTGATTTATTTTTCCTCTTGTTTTACTAATAATTGATTGAATAAAGTCCTCACCAAACATTTCCCTGCCTGTTGATTTAGGGGGTTCTATTTTGAGATATGGGTGCTTTAACAACCACGTTAACAATGAAGGGTTTATTTTTCCATTTGATGCAATTTTTCCATCTCTATCAAAAGGGAGGTTATAATACTGTTGCATTAAGTTATCAATGATCATATTTCCTGGTCCGGTATCGAAAGCAACGACCTGTTTAATAGAACAATTTTGTGGCAGTATCGTGATGTTTGCTATACCACCGATGTTTAATGCAGCGCGGTTAACTGTCGTTGATCGAAGGACAAGGTAGTCGAAGATAGGAACGAGCGGAGCCCCTGAGCCGCCGAGTGCGACATCACCGCTTCGGAAATCACCGACAGTTACAACACCAGTTAATTTAGCAATTGCAGATGGATTACCAATTTGCATCGTTGAACGGATTGATTTCCCGAACATACTTATTGGAATTGGGAGATGGTGAATTGTTTGTCCGTGCGAACCGATGAGATCGACATGCGAAATATTCATTCCGGCTTTCCGAGCAATTTTTTTTGCCGCTTCTGAAAAGAACACAGCAAGCAGCATGTCCAGTCGAGTAATATCATCGAGCCGGGCAGTCTCCGAATTAGAATTCTTAAAGAGAAATTCTCTAAAGCCCTTTGGGTACGAGTATGTTTCGAATGCAAGTTGGCGGATTTTTGTACGGTCCCCCGATCCTTTGATTTCCACTACCACTGCATCGATACCATCAGCAGATGTTCCCGACATCAATCCAACAACGAGCTTCTTTTTTTTCTTAAATAATTTTTCTAATGTTTCCATTTTTGCACTTCATTTAAAAGTTTTTAATATTATCCAACAAATGAAAAAGCGAAAAGACTCATATCGCAAATCTCTTATACCAAATCTGTTAATTGGTGCTCATCAATCAATCGCTGGTGGCATCCATAAAGCGTTTGAGCGTGCTGAAAGTATCGGCTGCAGCGTACTTCAAGTCTTTACAAAAAGCAGTAATCAATGGTACGCAAAACCACTCAGCGATGAAGACATTACAAACTACAAAACGGCAGCATCGAAATCAAGCATAAGACATGTTATCGCTCACGATTCATATCTTATCAATCTCTGCGCCAAGGATATAACGATCCTCAAGAAATCACGTGACGCTTTTCAAGATGAGCTTAAGCGTTGTGAAAAGTTAGGAATAAGATATCTTAATTTCCATCCCGGTTCGCACATGGGAGTTGGTGAGGAGGATGGAATTAAGAAAATCATCGAATCCCTCAACTTGGTTCATCAACAAACAAACGGTTTTAATGTTCTTAGTGTTTTAGAGACGACAGCAGGGCAGGGGACTTCAATTGGATGGAGATTTGAACAGCTTAGTGAAATTATCAACGGAGTTGCTGAACCAGAAAGAATGGCTGTCTGTATTGATACCTGTCATATCTTTGCAGCAGGTTACGAGATAAGTACAAAGGAAGGATACGAACAAACAATAAAAGAATTTGATAGGATAATCGGGCTGAATAAATTAGTGGCAATTCATGTAAACGACTCGAAAAAAGGATTAGGTTCCAGGGTTGACCGGCACGAGCATATTGGAAAAGGGATGATTGGTAAAAACGGTTTTCGACTCTTAGTGCAAGATGCCCGACTCATCCATATTCCCAAAATTCTTGAAACACCAAAGGGTAAGGATTTGAAAGAGGATAAAGTAAATTTATGCGTCTTGAGGAAATTAGCCATTAAAAAATGAAATCTCCGATATTTGTTTTATATTTATGTAACAATCGAAAGAATTGTTATGTCGAAAACCAAAGAAGTTAATTTAAAAGAATTACTGAAAAAGCATACCAAAGTTGGACAGCTTTTCTGTGATGCGGGGGAGAATCGAATCGAGTGTTATGCCTGCGGTCATCGTTGTAAAATCGGAGATGGGAAAGATGGAATTTGTAAAATCCGTTATAACCAAGGTGGGAAATTATTTGTACCATGGGGTTATGTCAGTGGATTAGCGATCGATCCAATCGAGAAGAAACCATTCTTTCACGCGTTGCCCGGGGCAAAGGCAATGAGCTTTGGAATGCTTGGCTGTGATTATCACTGCTCGTTCTGTCAGAACTGGATCACATCGCAAGCATTAAGAGATCCACATGCGGTTTCATCCATCGAATTGATTTCGCCCGAAGATATTATCATGCTTGCTCAAGAGCATCGCACACAAGTTATTACCAGCACGTACAATGAACCGTTGATTACGAGTGAATGGGCGGTTGATATTTTTAAGTTAGCAAAACGTTATAAGTTTGTTACTTCTTATGTCTCAAATGGAAATGGCACACCCGAAGTAGTTGAATACCTCAAACCTTGGCTCGATCTTTTCAAAATTGATCTTAAAGGATTCAACGACAAAAAATATCGTGAGCTTGGTGGTGTATTGCAAAATGTATTGGATACAATCAAGATAGTATGGGAGAAAAAATTTTGGGTGGAGGTTGTAACTCTTGTTGTCCCTGGTTTTAACGATTCCGATCAAGAATTGAGAGATGTAGCTGACTTTATTAAATCGGTTTCACCAGATATCCCGTGGCATGTTACTGCATATCATGCAAACTATAAGAAGACCGATGTGAATTATACACCGATTCAAACAATTATGAAAGCGGTGGAGATAGGTAATAGTTCAGGGTTACACTATGTATATGCTGGTAATCTTCCCGGTATGACACGAAATTTTGAGAATACCTACTGCCATTTTTGTAAAGAGTTACTCATCGAGCGGTGGGGTTTTAAGGTTTTGAAGAATCGTTTGATTGACGGACATTGTCCTACGTGCCAGTCGGTAATCCCCGGTTTTTGGAAAGCTCCGAAAAAGTAATCAAATAAAAAACGGTGGCTGGATAAACCACCGTTTTCAATTCCAATCTTTTCTCACTTATTCAGGACTCGTCACAAATGAGAATGTATAAGGTGTTTTCATATTACTCCCAAACATATCTTTTACACTGGTAATTAAAGTAACCGTATATTTCTTATTTGGTATCAAAGGTGTTGAGGGAACAAATATTACATTGTTTTTTGGTGTATAGTAATATCCATCACCGTATTGAAAGATGCCACTCACTTGAGGATTAATCGAAAATGCGCTCTCGACAGAAGATTTTAAAACGTATGTATTGAATCCCATGGAAATATTTTTTGATTTATCGACGAATAGTTGTCCATTACCCGGATTCGTATAAGAAATCCTCAGCGGTGCTGTTCGGAAGGAGAACGAAAATTGTTCTCCCAACTTATTACCATCTAAATCTTTCGCGGTCGAATCAATTGTTATCTGATACAACGTATCTGTTCTGAAAATTCCGCCCATGTAAATAGTCATCTGATTACCCGAAGGCCATAGCACAATCCGATCGTCATTGGGTATGGTGGTAAGAGCAGCTTCAGTTGAGACGGGATCCATTCTTCGGGGGAATGTTAAACGAATACTGCTGTACGAAATAGGAGAGACATCAATATCACCATCGAGCGGATCAGTTTGAATACCGTAAATTGTATAACCTGCTTGAACAGTTTTAAAACTAAATGTGAGTGGAAAACGCAAATGATTCCCAGCAGTGTCGTGCGCCTCAGTAGAGAGTGTTACAGTATATGTAGTATCCACATAACAATCCTTTGGAGATAATATGTATGTAACAGCCGTAATCTTGCTAAAGGTTGTTATTTCTGCCCCAGGGTTGATGGGGGATGATTGTACATATCCATCATAATATCTATGGGTTGGTGAATAAATATATCTTCCCCATTGAAATATACCTTTACTCGGAGGATTGGTTGATAGAGCTTTTTCAATACTCAAGCGATCCATCGGTTGTGTGAAGAGAAAAGAAATTGAAATTCGGGCAAATCTATTTGAATAGACAATTTCATCGTCTCTTGCAGGATAATGTTGAGCTATGAGATCAGGAACCGTTGAAAGGTCAATATCTCCTGCATAAAGCACACCACCACCTGGAACAACTAAGTTGCATCGTTTGTAGATTCGGTAGTTTTCGGCACGGATGGTCATATCGTAGTTTCCAAGCCGAACACCCTTGAAGGCGAATGAACCGTCATTTGAATTTATCGCTGCTGAATCTATAATACTCACCTGACTTAAGTAAACAACGGCACCGCTTTGCTTCTGTAGAACTCGGCCAACAATATCGCCATGGAATTGATCATTTGTCAATGGTTTGCCAAATTGGTCTGTGTCTCGATATTCGATAACCGTTTCTTTACATGTTAGCGAGAAAATAGATATTAAAATTATTGTGTAAAAGAACAATTTGTAGGAAAGCATAAATATCCCCCTTTCATTATTATAGTGTTTTTTTGTTCGATACATTTAGATTATGTTTTTCTCTATGATCGGTTGAACCATAATAATATAATATGAAGATATTTAAAAAGCAAATAGACGAATTGCAACTCGACATTCTTTTTCTTATTTTTGTTATGGTAGATAAATGAAACGGAAAATAGAAAACAATAATAATACTGCCCCAATTGATGTCGCTTTTACCAATGAAGATTGGGAAGAATTTGAGCGTGCGGTAAACTATTTCAACGATGGGCAAATCAACCATGCGCAGGAAGCATGGGAGTTGCTATGGGAGAGATGTGATAAAAATGAACGGCGATTCTTACGAGGTTTGTTGGAATTTGCATCGGGTTGTAAAAAGTTGGTTGACACAAAAGTATATCATAGGGCGGCAAGTGATTTCAAACGAGCGAATGAGAAATTACGTCAGTTCCAACCCGAGTTTTGTGGAGTCCCTCTTCAACCAATCTTTGATTTTTTAGATCAAATCGCGAACAGGAATGATGATAAATATAATTACGATTCCAGAAATTTATCGCATCATTTACTCCCAACAATACACTTCCACAAACCCTGTAATCCGGATCTTCTTGTTGAAGTGTCTGACATTCTTCATGCAGAACAGTTTGTTGAAGGGGTAAAAATGTTCAACAAAGGTTATTATTGGGAAGCCCATGAAGCGTGGGAAGAGATTTGGCGTGATCAAACGGGTGATGGGAGGTGTTTTATCGAAGCTTTTGTCCAAGCAGCAGAAGGATACAATTTTGCAAAAACAGGCAAAGCCGGCACTGCAATATATTGTTTCGAGAAATCGATTAAAAAACTCCGCGGCTTCGAGCGCGTAAATTGTGATATTAACCTGTGTTCATTCCTTGACGATACCAATACTATTCTTGTGCAGCTCAGAGCTGTATCAAATAATGGGAAATCGCAATTTAAATTTCCTAAGCCCCCTTGCATTAGTTATAATGCAAAATTTAGAAGTTAATTTAGTATCCTAACTCTTTTCGAATCCGTTGTTCTATTGAGAGATGTTCTTCTGCTGTAATGTCCAATTCATCTCGTAAACGTTCAAGGTGTTTTACTTCTTCTGGGGAGAGAGTCCCATCCTGCCATGCTTTCCGAACTGCGTTGACGTAAGCTTCAGACTTCACTGAGGGTTCAATTGTCTGGTGTTCGTCTGGTGAGATATTCAATGCAGCACCAAGCTCAACAATTAAAGATTGTTCTTCTTGGGACGGTAACCCTTCACTCCAAGCCAAAATTAAGAAGCGTTTATATTTTTCTATATATGATTGCCTTGGAATTATTTTCAACTCTTTCAGTTTTTCTTCTTCAATAGGCAACTTTTCTTTATTAATAAGTGTTTCGATCTGTCGGGCTTCTAAGTGTTCTGGAAGAAGCGAATATATTTTAAATATTTCAGTCAACGATTCCTCATACGCTTTCGAGTCGAAGTGTTGTTTAGAGCGGATTAAATAACTCTCCACTTTCTGGTTTAATGCTTCTTGTCTGCCTTTCTCTTGTTCTTTTCGGATGAATTCTTCTTCCTGTTTTGCTTTTCGCAGTGCTTCTTCTTCGGCATGCTGCCGGGCAAATTCTTCACGTTTCCGAAGTTCTTCCTGGAGTCGTTGTTTTTCCTCATCGATACGTTTTCGTGTTTCAACTTCTACCCGCTGCCGTTCTTGGTCGAGTTTCTTTTTTGTTTCTTCTTCTCTGCGCTTTTTGCTTTCCTCTTCTTGAGAACGTTTTGTTTCATCTTCGAGAGCTCGCCGCCGCAACTCTTCTTCAGCTCGTTGGCGTTCAGCTTCATTCCGTTTTGTCTCTTCTTCAATTCTTTGCTGCTCAGCGTGGAGTTTTTTCTTGAATTCTTCCTCATCTTGAGATATGGAAACTTCAGAAGATTTTTCCGTGCCGTGCTGCTTAGCAGAGAGAATACGATCTTTATACGCACGGGCGTAAAAATTGCCCGGATCAATCTCCAGCGCATTATCAATTTCTTTGAGTGCAGATTTAAAATCACCGGCTTTTAATAATTTGTCGGCATTTTTTAGCATATCGCTTGCTTGCCTTTTTCGGGCAGCGTCTTCGGCTGATGAATTCTTTTTTTTCACGGTTCTTATAGAATTGTTATTATCGTAAAGGTCCTTGAATTGCGGCATAAAATTCGGGACGTCCTAATAAATTATAAAAGTCAGCATTCACTATTTCCTCAAGCTGATAGTTCAGGGCTACTGCTTCTCTCAGATATTTCAATGCGTTGTCTCTTTTCTTTTCGTCGTATTGTTTCTCTTTCTGGGAATACATTTGTATCGTATACATCTGTGCAATCTTATATTTTAATAATGCGTTAATAGGATCGATGGCTGCCGCTTTTTCAGCTATCGAGATTGCCTCGTTATATCTCCCCGTGCGAGTTAATGTCAATGCAAGATAAATCATTGCCTTAGTGTCTGTGGGATTTTGACGAAGCTCGTCTAATAACAATTTTTCGGCAGTCATTAGAATGTTGTCAGGATCGGCATAACCCATAACCTGAACCAGTCTGCCGAGTTGGTAGTGGGCAAAATAATCCTTAGGGTCTATTAATATCCTTCGTTCACTCGCATTTACGATCCGCGTATGTTGAGTTAACCGAAGTTCCGGGTCGATAATGATCACATCCGATACAGGGCCAGTGAGATACTTAAGTGAATCATCGACAAATCTGAGTGCCATCTTATGATACTGAAGACTTTGGCGAGGTGTACCCGTAAGTTGAAATGTATAAGCTAAGGTTTGTAAAATTTCAGGATCGCATGGATTTAACTTAAATGCTCGATTGAATTCATCTAATGCTAAACTGTATTTACCTGTTTTTAGGTATATCTTTCCTTTTTCAAGATAGCAGTTACTATTGTGTGAAGCTCGAACTAATGCTGTATCGAGGATAGAAAGGGCGGTGTAATATTTTTTTTCGTAAGAGAGAATTCTGCCAAGAACATAATAACCCCGATCAAATAACGGTTCAGCAGCAATTGCAGCTTCCGCCAAGTGTGTAGCTTGCATCACGATTGAATCTCCAACAATGAATCCTTTTTCAAGTTGAGTAGTGCGAACGTCTGCCGCCGCAGCCAAACATTCAACGAATTTCGGATCTTGCTGGGATGCGTGAATTAAAAGTTCGTAGGCATTTGCAAGACTCAGTGGTGTCATACGATTGAGTAGCTCTATTGCCCTTAAATAGATGAGATATGCTTCCGGATTTCGTATGTTGCGATTCACAGCATAACTATTTTTGAACGTTGTGATCGGCACGCCAATCGCTTCTACCAGGTTTTGTACTATCTCTCCCGGTGTTTTGTATAGGTCTGTGACCGGTTTTGTATAAATATTTTTCCATTCTACTTTTCCGAGAGAATCAACTAATTGCACATTGAACTCGATATTCTCTGCCCTGCGTGTAAGTGTTCCTTTGAGTGTGTATTCATACCCTATTTTCACTAGTTCGCCTCGTGGATCAAGAGTATGCTTCGCTAAACCATAAGATGATGAATAACCAAGTACAACAGTTGGTGGAACCGTTGCTAATCGATTATATATTTCTTTCGCAATGGATGCACCAAGTATGTTGTCTTCAAGATTGTTATTTTCGCTTGTAAATGGCATTACAGCAATTGTTAGCGGAAGCTCGATAGCGGGTTTCTTTAACTGCAGAATTATTATGATGCCAACGATTACGATAATAACAATACCGCTAACGATAAGAGTGAATGTCCTTCTTTTCTTTTCAGGTTGTATCGGTTCGTGAGATTCTACATGTCTGGGTTTTTTAGTTTTAACTTTTTCTTCAGGTATGGAGGGTGGTACATCAGGAGTTATCTCACGAAGTTCACTCTTGATCTTCGTTTCGAGTTCAAGGGCTTCAGAATTAGTTGGATCATTGACAAGCGCTTTCGCAACTTCAACAAGTGCGCGTTCATGGTCGCCTTTGCTAAAGAAATTATTCGCATTCGCTAACAAGTTCAGGATACGTTCACGACGATCTTCTTCTTGTCGTCGTCGATCTTCTTCACGTTTTTGTTCCTCTCGCTCTATTCGAATTCGCTCTTCTTCCCGTCGCCTACGTTCATCCTCTTCACGTCTTTGCCGTTCTTCCTCTTGTCGTCGTATGTCTTCTTCTAATTTTCGCCGTTCTTCCTCAGCACGTCGTCGTTCTTTTTCTTCCCTTGCTTGTCGTTCTTCTTCTTCGGCTCGCTGTCTTGCAAGTTTTTCTTGTCGCTGCCGCTCTTCTTCTTCTTTGCGTTTAAATTCCTCTTCGTCGCGTCGTCGCTTTTCAATTTTATTTTTTAGCTCTTCAGTTAATCTGCTGAAATATTTATTTTCAAGTGCACGAAGTTTTGCCTCTTCCTGTTCACGTTCAACCTGTACTTGACGCAGTTTTTCTTTATAATTCTGCTGTTCTTTTCTTTGATAAACCTGAAACAATTCAGCAGCGTTTTTTACTGCCTTGTTCTCTAAACGATTAGATTCTTCTTCGAAGGCTTTAAGCCTTGCTGCTGAGCCGCGGTTAAGCAGTTCTTCTGTAAGCTTTAGATCGCTAGATTCGTCCACTATAGTCCTTTCATCATATTGATTACTGAACAGGCAAAATATATCGAATTAGAAGCGGAATGTCAAACCCCATTATACATTTATCACGTTATCTCAATGAAAAATACGGAATTTGTTTAAAATATCAAACATTTTTCATTAAATATGTTGGAAAAATAATAAAAATAAATGTATATTTACCAGTCATATAACATTTTTATCAATTTAATATTATGAGAAAAAAAATAAAACTCAGTGGATTGGATCGCAGGTACGATGTTGAAAAAATTGAGAGGATTGATAAAACAGTTCTCACAACCCTCCAATATGAATATCCAGGGAAAGATATTGTTGTCAACATTGATACAGATGAATTCACAGCGGTTTGTCCGTTTTCAGGATTGGCAGATTTTGCGATGATTAAAATTGACTACATCCCAAAAAAGAAAATAATCGAGCTTCGTTCATTGAAGTACTACTTACAGTCATATCGTAATGTCGGGATATATCAGGAACATGTTGCGAATCGTATTCTGAATGATTTGGTTCAATGTTGTCGACCAAAGTGGATGCAGGTTATCACTGATTATAAGGTGCGCGGTGGTATTCATACTGTTGCAACTGTTGAATGGGGAAAAAAATAGTTACACATTTATATTAACCATTTAATTGCAATGAATCCCAAAACTAATAGTATTACGAAAGCTAAGGATAATTTATCAAAGTACTTATCGATAAATAATTTGACAGGGGCACCGAAAAGATACAACAATCCACCTACCAAGAAGAACCTGCTGGCTCGTCCGATGAGCGAGCCAATGGTTAATGTGAATAAATCAATAGTCTGGTTGAAGCCCGCTGCGATTGTGAATATTTTGTAAGGAATCGGTGTGAAACCGGCGATGAAGAGTGCCATAATTCCATTCTCTTGATATTTTAACAAAATACTTTGGAACTGATCTATTACCCCATAGAAAGTGAGGATAGGTCTTCCGAGAGTTTCAAAAAAAGCATAACCAATCAAGTAACCAAGATAGGCGCCGATTACGGAGCCCATCGTACATATGAATGCGATTTTGAACGATTTCTTTGGTGCACCGATAGCCAATGCGATTAACAAAATATCCGGTGGTATTGGGAAAAAAGAAGCTTCGATAAATGCTATCCAAAATAATGCCCATAATGCATACGGTTTTTGTGCGAAATTTTCCACCCACTCTTTCAGATGACGGAGCCATAAAATAAAAGTTTTAATCAGATAAGTTTCCTATCTTAGTTGCAGTTAATTTTCAATGAATTAATCAATCAAGACAAAATCAATCCTTCTCTCTTCCGGATCAACTCTGACAACTTGAATCTTTACTTTATCCCCAAGCCGGTACCTTTTTTTTGTTTTGCGGCCAGTAAGTGAGTATTTTTTTTCATCGAACACGTAGTAATCATCTTCCATATCACGAACTCGGACCAATCCCTCTACAAGTAAATCAGTAATTTCTACGAACAAACCGAAATTCGTTACACCGGAAATGATCGCGTGGAACGTATCGCCGAGATGACGTTTCATGTACTCAACTTGCATAACTTTAACTGATGCTCTTTCCGCTTCTACCGCAATTCGTTCTCTCTCAGAAGATTGCTCGCATATGTAGGGGATTTTTTGTTGTAACTGCTCACTACGCTGATGTGGTATCTTTGATGTATATTCATTTAATAATCTATGGACGACTAAATCGGGATAACGACGGATCGGAGATGTAAAATGTGAGTAGTATTTAAATCCTAATCCAAAATGGCCAATATTTTTTTCAGAGTAAATAGCTTTTGCCATAGAGCGGATCGCGACCTCGTTAATTACATTTTCTTCTTCCTTACCCTTTGCGTCAGAAAGTAGTTTTTGAAGGGCGTGCGATGTTATCCCGCTCGAAACATTAAAAGAATAGCCAAGATGTTCAACAAATGATGCAAGATCGGTTAACTTTCCGGGCGGAGGTGCATCATGAACACGATAAATGAACGGACAGATATTATGGTGTTTTTTAATTAAACCAATGTGTTTTGCAACTACTTGATTGGCAAGCAACATAAACTCTTCGACAAGTCGATGAGAGTCGAGGCGGGGTTTTTTCAGTATTTCAGTAGGTTTGCCTTCTTTATTAAATAAGAACTTTGTCTCAATAGATTCGAAATCAATACTTCCCTCTTTTAATCGTTTCTTTAACAATAATTGACTTAACCGATGCATCGCACCGATGGGTTCAGCAAAGTGGTCATGTCCTCCTTCAATTATTTTTTGAACTTCTTCATAATTGAATCGCCGTTTACTATTAATGACACTTTTCTCTATCGAATATTTCTTCACAATTCCTCGAGCCGAAATATCAATAAAGACAGAATAAGTGAGACGATCTTCATTCGGACGGAGACTGCAGATATTATTCGATAATTTCTCCGGTAGCATTGGAATAACATTGTCGGCGAGGTAAACGCTCGTACCCCGTTTGAGCGCCTCCTTGTCGAGCGCGGTATCCTCGCGAACATAATGGCTCACATCAGCAATGTGAACACCAATCTTAAAATTTCCATTTTCTTGGGTCTCAATTGAAACAGCATCGTCAAAATCTTTTGCATCTATAGGATCGATTGTGAAGCAAGTTAGTTCGCGTAGGTCTAATCGATTTTTATATTCTTCTTTTGGAATTGTCTCATTTATTAACTCGCTTTCGGAGCGAATGTCATGTGGGAAATCTAAGGGAAGCTGGAATTCACGCACAACTGCTAACATTTCAGAGTGGACCTCACCCGCTTTTCCTAAGCGTTCTATGATCAAACCCTCAGGATTCAGCGCCGGAGATTCCCATGATTCTATTTGCACGACTACCTTTTCACCCGGTTTTGCACCCGATGTTTTTCCGCGAGGGATATAAATATCACGTCCTGTTTTTTGATCATCGGGTATCACGAATAAAAAGTTTTTACTTTTATCGAGGACACCAACGATGGGGCGTTTGCTGCGCTGGATAACTTCGATGATTTCACCATCCGATCCCTGTTCAGTGATTACCTCATTTATTTCATATTTATGGTGAGCAAACAAAACAACATTTACGAGATCTCCATCAAGAGCCGTTGATAAGAAACGAGAAGATATATTCACAGTTCCAGTATTAGGCGGCAGTAATGAGACAATCCCATTACGAGATTTTGAAATGCTTAAAGTTCCAGCCAATTTATGGGATATGGGAGGATTTGCACGACAATACCGTTTTCCCTTTCCCCGCAGAACGGCTTTTTCCTGATAGAGTTCATTCAATATGTGTTGGAACGATCTATAATCAGCATCACCTTTAATAGCTAATCTTCGCGCAAGTACCTTCGGCTTGAATTGTTCCGTCGGATACTTTGCGAAGAAATTTAAGATTTTCTCTTTCAGATCTTCTATTTTTTTTCCATCCATAATTTTAAAACGAAAAACGATACATAAGACGGGCTTCATTAGTTAGTTTTTTATCTTCAGGATTCTCACTCTCGACTTTCCGCTCTATCTCGAAGAATAAGTTCCTGATAGATGGAGCGTTGAAGAAATCCCCCAAACTTAGTTGGTAACTCACATTTGTGTTTCCGATATCCTGGAATATCTTTCCACCGAATCGTAAATATCCCTTAAATGCTGTAGCCGTAACATTAATACTCGTTCCTTCTTGGATGGTTCCACCGCGATAAGTTACTTCAGCTCGTCGGATATAAGGGAACTCTCGTTTAAGTACATCAGAAAAGATGCTGGACAGCAGATTGGAAGCGACAGAGGTGCCGGTTGCAGAACCAATGTCTGTAAATTCTTGTTGTTCGCGTGAAGTCAGTTCTTCTCTAAATTTTCCGGTAATGATGAACGAGATCGCGTCCGATTGAACGTCGCCGCCCTTTGCCTGAGTCGACCAGTCGGTAAGCTCATCTCCTTGTTTGAGTTCAACTTTCATCGACATGTTCAATAGAGGATCAGTTCGGGTTCCGGTTATATTCAGGTTGACAATTACTTTTTTTTCTTGCTGGGATTGCTTCTCAATAGGAGAAGTTTGATCAATCGGGCTGGTTTCTGTAATGGTTTGCGCTATTTCCTGTTTAAATCCTTCATATGTTGCCTGGATATCTAATTCAGGGTTATTCCATGGTCCAACAAACTTCAATTTTCCTTTTGCGTCGAATCGTTTAAAGAAATTATAATACGAGCGCGGCGATACCTCGATATCGCCATATATATTCGGAGTTCCTTGTTCATTTATGACGCTCAACTTTCCGTCAAGTTCTGCATAAAGTTCTTCGCCTGTGCTAGGCGTGAAAATCATTGTAAGGGCAGTCGGTCCACGGGTCTCCACTAATAGGTTGTAACGGAATCTATCAATGATTGAAGATTCAACTTGTTGCCGTTCGCGTATTTTTGAAACACTATCGTCATCAGCATAATATCGAGACACCTTTTGCCCTCTGACAATACTTTTAGAGGTGTCATCAATTACCTGATGATTCAATGTAAGGTTTAAATTTGCCAGTGCTGTAGTCTTTGATGGCGGGAAGGTTAGATTTGCTTCTCGCACAAAAAGTTGGCCGGAAAGATAAGGGTGTAAAAGTGTTCCTTTTAGGTTCAGTCCAGTAGCGTCCGTTTCAGTTAAGAGAATACCATACATACTCGGCGATGTCCTCTTAGTTGCTTCGGTCATAACAAGAAATTGTCCGTGTGCCGTGAGATCAAACGAATCGAATTTAAAATTTTTAATCGTAAACAAACCCGTAACGGATGTTTCTCCCTCCAGTCCTTTTTCTTTCACATTTTTTATTCTCAATGATTTTATATTGAAATGATTGTCGTGAGCTTCTAATCCACCAGAAAAAGTGTATGTAATATTATTTGGCATGAAAAGGAATTGTGCACCCTCGATGTTAATCAAACCATCGTATTGAGGATTTCGTGGTGTTCCGTAGATGTTCAGATGACAACTTAATGAACCTGAAAGTTTGTCAAAATCTTGAAGAATGGGATCAAGGACACTTATATCAAATCTATCCGACTCCAGTTTGAGATGTTGTGTTTCGGCTGGGAAACGATCATCCACTGAAGTAAAAGACAGATCGATTGGCAATTTTCCTTTCAACGAGAGAATTGAAGTTGTATCATCAGGATTAACCCGTACCTCGATATTGATTGATGCAGTTTGATTCTGATAATCAAATAAACCATTTAGGTTGCCAATTTTTGTTTCCCGAAAATACGCATCTCTTATAGATGTCTTTGTAGTAATTATCGGGGCTGATACAGATCCTGTTAAATGAATATCGGTATTCGTAATTCCGGATAGCCTTTCTTTTGGATGTGTCAGGTTTATTTCATTTATCCAATATCCAAGTCCTGCTATATCGAATTCCCTGAGTGATGCAGTAATATTAAATTCCTTTGTTTGGGACAAAGCACCCGAGATTGAGAAATATTCTTTATTTCTTTTCATAACCGCGCGCATGATGCGAAGTTCCTCGTTGTTCAATCGGAATTGGACATCCTGATCGTTTTGCCATATATAATCACCCATCGCGATAAAAAAACTATCAAGATCAATGACATATGTCTGTGGTTGAATACTTATATTGCCAACAACATTCATGTGGATGTTTGAATTAAAAAGGCATCCACCAGATAATCTACCTCGTAGATGTGCGTAATCCATACTGAAATTAATATCGTCTAAGCGGAGCAAGTTTATAAATCCGGAATCAGCGGTTATATTAAGAGAACTACCAAGTCGTTCTAAAGTTTCATTTTGATATAAAGAATCAATTGAAAAATTGATAGTCCCGTTTTTCAATAATACACCACCTTTTGCGGTGCCGTAGTAAAATTCGTTAATATTTCCTTCACAACTAAACGAGATGGTTTCAGCATCACCATGTACAAAACCCTGAACTTCAGCAAGTGCGTTGAATGGAGTTTTTCTGAGGAGCGATGAAATCGGGTCAAGATCTTTGATGTGTAATTGATAACGTAAATCAATCTTAGGCATTTCTTTGTTTGGTGTAACATCCTTCGATTTTTTTACCGAAGAGAAGGTTGAAATGGATTCGGGCGACGCATGCCTGATAATTGATTCGTATAGATTGGTTAGATGGTCGGCAAGAACGTCCGTACTATTTTGGAGATTAAATGATCCCGTGATGTCTGCATCAAGAATTTGAGATTTAACTTCAAAATGTTTTTCATCTGAATTACTTTGGTCCAAATTAAGGACGATAGTTTCTGGATTTAAAACGTGGTCTTGAAAGGTGGATGGAAGTAAGGCAATCCTGAAGTGTGCAGATACATCGTCGAGATTATTCCCGGATCCTGAAAATTTTCCCTGTAAATTAATATCGCTTCGGTATTCTTGGTTGTATATAAGTTCAGCAATGTCTAATGAGGTAAGTTCGAAATCGCCTGCGAATTGTGGATTTGATCTATTACTAAAATCGCCATGTATCCCAATCTGTGCTTCTGTTTTTTGGGAAGCCAATCGCATAGATGTTTCGAGATTGAATGGAGTAGCGATTACTGTGAGCTTGGAATTTGTGATATAATTATTGAAGATCTCTGCCGAATCGATTTTCAGGTCCAATTTTAAGTCTACTTCATTTATCGAGAACCCTTTTCCGGCGATCGTTCCTGAAGATGAAATGGATCCATCTAATTTTTCGTTATTGAGATATTTTCCAAGATTGAGATTCGTGGTGAGAAATGAAGCACTATATGCAACCGGATGCTTTTTCAGGTTCATTTCACCTTCGATGCTAATTGAGCTTGTGGCTCCTTTCAATGAAATTTGTGTTTTAAAATCTAACGGTTCACCAACATAAGTTGTAAACAGATCAAACGGCTCGACTTCACTAAACTTTGGAATTGAGAACAAAGGGAGGACCTGAGAAATATTTGTCGGGGTAATTTTACTGTTCCCGATAACGATATCGAGATACAGCTTCTGTGGATCATGGAGGTTTTTAATATATCCCGAAATATTCAATGTACTTTCGAGCGTTTTAACATTAAGATTATTGATCCGAAGATTCCCAAATTCTCCGACTGTGGTGAGATCTATTGATGCTGAGCCGTCAAGGAATGCAACCTGAGGGAGGAAACTTTTTAATTCACTCAAATCGATGTTCAGCGCTCTTAATTTTAGCGAGGTCGAGTCATGTTTCATATCCTCTAATCTTATGTCGTTAAAAATATTTATCCGACTTGGGTGGATTTTCATTCTTGCATCACACTCGATGTATGAGCGTCCTGTTTGTATGATCAAATTTTTTGCCGAGATTTCTCTGTCGGTTAGTTCAAAGTTCCCCTTCAAATATGAGAGCTCAAATTGCGATTGTGGAGAGTAGCAGCTCAAATGATTTATGTTGACACTGTAGCTGCTATCTTTGATAATTGCACTTATTTTAATGTTTAAGTCGTTGATTGAAAAATTGTGATATTCAAAATACGATGCTGGCATAGTCCAGTGAGACGGTGAAAGAAGGGATGCAGAATCGTAAAGAGTTACTGTAGCATTTTTTAGTTCTATGTTTTTTAAAAATAGTGCCCAGTTGAATTTTATGTGTGACGTATCCTCATCGGGTTTGAAAAGTTTATTGATATTCCAATCTCCTTCCACCGAGCGACTGAAATGCAGTGTCGGCTGCTCGATGATAAGATGATTCATAATCAATTTATTCCGAAGAAGCGGTAACGGTTCATAACGGCAGGTGATTTTTCTTGTTGTCAGGAATACGTTCTCACCGTCGTAAATTGCTAATGAATCGACTGTGAATCCATTGAGAAAATTTCCGTCAATAGTTCCGATTTTCAGAGAGCCGTTAATTTTTGTCTGTATTGAAGAAACAAGTATCACACGCAGCCGATCTCGAAAGAATTGTGTCTGTGTAAAAACGATTAGAACGAGCAAGAGGACAGCTATTACACCGATGATGAATGCTATTGCCTTTCCAATTCGTTTGAGAATCATAGTCATCAAAAATCAACGCTTAGTAAATCGTGTAAGAATACGATCTACAATAGACGAAGTCGATCGATCCGGAATATAATTGATGGTTGTAACAATTCCACCGGCGCTCTCGACGATTTCTTTCCCGACAATATCGTTTAGGTTCCAGTCAGCACCTTTAACAAGTACATCCGGAACAAGCGCAGCGATTAGGTTCTTTGGTGTATCTTCATCAAACAAGCAAACATAATCGACTGGTAATATATTTGCAAGAACAAATGCGCGATCATCTTGTTCAACGATGGGACGTTTTTCACCTTTAATCCGGCGGACAGAAGCGTCTGAGTTGAGGCCGACAATCAAAACATCGCCTAATGTTTTAGCTTGGGTAAGATATTCGATATGACCCCTATGGATGATATCGAAAACGCCGTTTGCGAAGACTACTTTCTTCTTTTCTTGATGAAGAGATGTGCGAATAGTTTTTAATGCTTCGAGTGCAACTACTTTCCCCATAAAATTTACAAATTTCCTTGTGCCTGATGATCGTTATCGTTAAGGATTGATAATTTTAATTCGTCGATGTTGATGGGTACAATTCCCACATATCCGCACACGATGCCACCTGCGAAGTTGGCAAGAGTTGCAGCTTCTTTTACCGTACCACCGCCTGCAAGGACCATCGTTAATGTCGAGATAACAGTATCGCCCGCTCCCGAAACGTCTGCAACATTCAGAGCTTTCGTTGGTACATGGGAAATGTCACCGTTCGACTCGAAAAGCGACATACCATGCTCACCAAGTGTGAGTAGAACGTTGTTTGCCTTCGATTTTTCGAGCAGTGATTTTCCGGCTTTTACAATATCTTCTTGAGTTCTGATGCGTTCGCCTAACACTTCTTCCGTTTCTTTTCGATTCGGTTTAAATACTGTAACGTTCTTATATTCGAAGAAGTTATTGAATTTTGGATCGACTGTAATTATCTTGTTGTATTTATTAACCAGTGTAATGATAGATGTAATTAATGTTTTAGCTACCACACCTTTGTTGTAATCTTCGATGATGATACCGCCAAGAGTTTCGATGTTGCGTTCAAGAACAACTATTAATTTCGCTTGAATATCAACAGAAATATCAGATTTTTGTTCACGATCAATTCGGACGACATGCTGGTTGTGAGCGATGACGCGGGTTTTTACAGTGGTGGGTCTTGAATTATCAACGATAATCCCATCCTTCTCAAAATTGTTTTCACATATTAATTCGGAGAGTTGTTTCCCGCTATTATCGTTGCCAACCACACCAACCAACAATGGCATCCCACCAAGCGACTTAATATTATTAGCAACATTTGCCGCTCCTCCAAGTCGTACCTGCTCAGTTTCCATATCTACAACGGGTACAGGCGCTTCGGGCGATATTCTATTAACACTTCCCCATATATATCGGTCGAGCATCAGATCGCCAACTACAGCGATGCGCTTTCCATTCATGCTTCTAAGCAGTTCTTCCAAACGTTTTTCAGATATCGTAACCAACCGTAAACTCCTTGTATTATATATTGTTATCTACGATAGAAATATAGCTACATACGGTGAGAGAAGCAAGAAAATGGTGAAGAATTTACTTTTGTCTTTTCGTTCCACTTTTTATATATTGCCTACACCATGAAATCATTTGAAAAAATATCCCAATCCCGCTTGAAATCTTACTTAAAGCTAACGCAGAAAAAGTATCGACAAAACGAACGGAAGTTCTTGGTTGAAGGGGTGCATTTGGTTGATGAAGCGTTGAAGTCGGAGTGGGAGGTGGAGTGCCTGATTGTGAATGAGGAGGAGAGCGGGCGATTCGGTGAATGGGAGAATGGGCGAGTCAAGGAAATGGTGAAGGAGGAAGGAATTCCTATGTATGAATGTTCTAAGAAGGAATTTACAGAGCTTTCGGACACAGTTACCCCTCAGGGAATTGTAGCGGTTGTAAAGATCAAAGAATACACATCTCAGGATTTTTGGAAGAAGCTGCCAAAGCACGCCATCATTGTTGTGCTTGACGATGTAGCTGATCCGGGAAATGTTGGAACGATTATCCGCACATGTGATTGGTTTGGTGTGGATGGAGTGCTGCTGAGTAAGAATTCAGTCGAGTTATATAATCCGAAAGTGCTTCGGTCAACGATGGGTTCGATTTTTCATTTACCAATAATCACCGAGATTGATTTGGGTGATATGATTCAGGGAGGAAGGGATTTAGGATTTGAAGTTATCACGACTGTTCCTGAGGATGGTGAACCGCTGGATAAATTTTCCTTTCCCGAAAGGTCAATAATAATTATTGGTAACGAAGCACATGGCGTGTCTCAGATTGTCCGGAAACATGCTCATAAGTCGGTTACAATAACAAAATATGGGAAAGCCGAATCGCTTAATGCAGCAATCTCGTGCGGTATTATTTTGAATGCATGGAGAGATAAAAAAATGAGTAACTGATGTTACGCAAAGATTATTTTAATAATGCTTCATCACTACATTGCCGTA
>JASEHD010000179.1 GCA_030019075.1 Bacteroidota bacterium | reverse complement strand
TTTTTTATATCTAAATGTCAAGTTTTTTGGAATTAAAGCAGAAATTTTATGCTTATTTTTGCGTACCCCCCAGCGCTATTAATTTTTAGTATGTAAATTATGGCGAAGTAGTATTGAATTTGATATGAATTGACTGCCTGCCTACAGCAAGCAGGGACTGGGATAGTCCTGCTCAAATGAAAAAAATGTCGGACATTTGCATATACATATAGCGTAGGGGTTGAACTCCTTCGCAGCGGATAAGAGAAGTAAAATAAAAACGCCCCACCGAAAGTTGGCAGAGCGTTTTTTTTAATACTCTAATTTAACCTATCATTTTGCCACAATCATTTTCTTCACATCTGTGAACGATGATCCGGACGAAGCACCTGCGGTTAATTTGTATATATATACTCCACTTGGGAGATTGCTTGCATTGAAACTCGCTACTTTATATCCTGCATCTTCCATTCTATCAACAAGTGTCGCAACTTCTTGACCAAGTGCATTGTAGATCTTTAATGTAACATAACATGCCTCCGGTAAATCATATTGGAAAATTGTTGATGGATTAAAAGGGTTAGGATAGTTTTGTGAAAGATTAAATTTCGATGGTATCTGCTCTGTTTCATCCAGAAATTCATGAGAATGAACGGTTTTTTCTATAGGATCGCACGGAGGTAAAGCCTGAGCAATAACCACAACGTCACCACTTGTCTCATATGTTAAATTACCAGAATCCGAAAGTTTTATCTTTTTCGGGTTTGAACCCTGTAGCAAAAGCCAATAATTAATTTTGTTTTCTTTTTTAATATCCCAATGTATTGTTAACGGATAGCTTGCGTTTTTTATTTTAACAGGAATGCTCACTAAACCGTTACCGGGGGAGATACTCTCTACAAATTTACCAGAAGTGAATCGTGCATGGAAGATGTCGCCTAATGGCTCCGGCGGCATTTCATCATCGGAAAACCGCACCGCTCTTGGTCGCCGTTCATTGCGGGTATACATTGGTTGACTTTTGCCCGATGCATCCGATATAATAAACCGATCAAGCTCAGATGTTGTATACGAAGGATTGCAGGGATCGGGTGGTGGCGGTGCACTTTGGGTAGCAAAGTTCCATGGACACGACCAATAGCTTGTTCCATTGTTATTTGTAGCATTCACTCTCCAGTAATAAGTCGTGGAATTTGAAAATGGTCCCACCTGTTTATAGGTTGTTGTTATTCCACTCTGATCGAATACAATGCCTGTGAAGTTTATATCTGACGACACCTGTAATCGATAAGTTGCTCCACTAAATGGATTCCAACTCAAAGTCGGTGATGTTGATACACCAGTTGCTCCATTACTTGGCGATGCAAGTATTGGCGTAGGTGGCTCTCCAAAGGGTGATGGTGGTGGCGGTGCACAATCTTCTGGTTGTTTTGACGAAGTTGAAAGTGAAGATATTATCATCTGTCCACCCTGATTCGCTTTAACCCAATAGCTTTTCCCAACTTGCAATATTGAGGCATCAACATATCCTCCATTCCATTCTAAAAATGGTGTTGTGATAATGTTTGTTGGTATAGTAGTGATAGTCGATGTGTATACAGCAGCTGATATCGTTCCAATCAAATTCCATCCACGATTTATATTTACAGTTGTTACAAATGTTGAGTTACCTGTGTAATTTACCGCAGGTGGGTTAGCTCCGAAATTAACCCAGTAGCCAATCCCATTAGCCAGAATATCTTTGGGGACATATCTGCCTTCGTAAGTAAATGCGTCGGAAACTGCATTTGGGTAAACCGCTGGTTTCGAGAAATTAGCAACAACTTGAGGAATACTGACCATATTCCAGCCAGCAACAACAGTGGAGTTGAATGTTGTGCTTACTTGTGAAGTTATAACCGCATCATTATCGTAGCATATAACGCGAGCACTTGGATCTATAATCAACGTACCGCCTGTTTCGATATAAATCTTTTTTCCATTATCGATGAAAAGATATGTATTAGCTGGTACGCTTACTGTAACTCCCGATTTAATTGTAACGTTCCCTTCAACCCATTTTATCACCGACCATGTAGTGCTTGTTTCGATGTTACCACTAAGAAGATTACTTGGGTGATAACCAATCCTTTCTTTAAAAAACCCCCGATTATAAAAAACTCTTGCCAAAGTTGATAAATGTGAACTCCCATATATATCTCGATCAGCTTGTAGTATCGCATTAACGTTATCAAGAACATCACAGCTAGAATTTACATATTTTAAACTTGTAAGAACAAGTTTTGTTGTCACATCTCTACCAAGCCGAGTACCAGCATATGGAACTGTTGCTGTATTATACTCCATATCCATTAATGTGGAAGCCCAAACGTTCATTTTTTCATATGGCCATTTACCCCAATGATCCGGATATTGAGCATCTGCTATAGGCAAAATACTTTCACCCGCTTCGGGATTAAACCAGTTGTTTCTTTTATTTTCTTGAAAAGGAAAAGTTTGAGTGGATCGGCGATAACTAATTCCTAAATAATCTGATAAACCTTCACTTATTCCTCGAGTATCACTTAAAGTAGAAGCATCATCTGTTCCTCGATATATTAATGCATCATGCAATGCATGCCCATATTCATGAAGAATAACGCTCTGGTCTTCACCAGCGTCAACATAAGATGCTGGAACACCGAAAATCATGTATTCCGATACTGGATAATAACCTGCATTTCTTTCGCCCAAATAGGAATCGTACCCTCTGGCATCAAAGGCAATTGCTGATGATCCAATTCCTAAATATTTCCATGTGGGATTAAAACCTAAACTGCCAATGTATCTTCTTTGTTTATCAATAAAGTAGTACACATTAACTTCTTCAAAACCATTCTGGTTTCTTTTATATCGAAAACCATCGGGGTGAGCGGCAGTTGAAACTGCATCATAGGGTGGTTTTACATCCATTGACCATCCATATTTACCTCTCACGTAATAAATACTACTAACAGCATCATTGAGATCGCTGAGCGTTACATTATCTATATATGCTGGTTGTATTGCATAATAATCAGCATCATCTTGATCCGTTAGTGAAGAATTTTGAAGTGCAGTTACAGGGTCTGGATCAAATACTCGTCCTTTACCATTCACGTAATCAAATAGAGTATTGTATAGTTCTAAAATATTTCCGTTGTGCGCATCAACTACGATCAACCATTCTCCACCCTGTTCCAAAGGAAAAATTATGAATTTCCAAACAAGATGAAATATATTTAAACTATCTTCATAAATTACCAAATCCGTTCTTGGTGGAAAAACTTCTTTAGAATTAGCAGCATCAATGGCTTGTTTAGCTAATTGTAATGCTTGCTCTTGCTTAACACCAGGTATAATATTAACTGAAATATTTGGTTTATACCCGCTTACTACCATGCTAATTCTATTTTGCTTATTGATGCTGATAACCATTTCTGATCTCATTACTGGAATACCTTTATAATTCTGTATAAGACCGATATGATGACCCGCAGGACTTTCTTTTATTTCCATTATTTTTAAATCCTCAAGATTATCTTTCAGCCCAAGGAGCATCTTGTTTTCATGCAGATATTGTCTTGATATCTCTTCGGGTGTTCCCGAATACTGACGTGAATTTACATTGTAAATTGCAACAGGGATATTCGATTTTGCATCGATTCGCATATTATCCTTGTAAATGAATTTTTCCTGATTCTGACTAAGAGTAATTGAGGTCAGAATTAAGATCGTCATTACTGTTAAGAAAAAATATATTGTTTTCATGACTAACTCCTTTTTGTTTGAACTTGTTAATTGATAATTGTAAATTGATAATCGAAGATTATCATTCTGATTCCGCTCGAAGAGCGGGAGAAGAATCTATTATTGAATAGAAAAAATAGAAAGCCCTCAAAGGACAGCAAATCCTTGAAAAATATCTCTTCGCAGGAGAATTCAAAAGGAAGCGCCAAAGAGGGCTTGCTATTTATGTTTTGGGCGGCGATCTATTATGTTTCGTTCTGCTATTCATTGAACTAACAACATTTTTTTTGTTATAGTATTCGAGCTCGTTTTCAACCTGTATAAATACACACCGCTGGTTAAACCATCAGCATCAAACATGACACTGTGTTTCCCCGATTCAAGAACTTTATTCATTAGTGTTTTCAGTCGGCG
>JASEHD010000178.1 GCA_030019075.1 Bacteroidota bacterium | reverse complement strand
TGCAACCGATCCGTTTGTCTAAAAAAGTTCTGTTTGCGTAACATCAGTTATTAAAATAAGTTTCTTTGTCTCTATATGCGAGCCAGCTTGCAAACGATAAAAGTAAACACCGCTTACCAATCCGTTTGCATTGAAGTTCACCGACTTATATCCCGGATCTTCAACACCATTAACAAGCGTCGCAACTTCTCTGCCAAGGAGATCAAATACCTTCAAAGAAACATGTGACTTAGATGGAAGGCTAAATGATATGTTTGTTGAAGGATTGAAAGGATTGGGATAGTTTTGAGATAGAGAATACTGAAACGGAAGCACATCGGATTCGGAAGCCACATTAACTATGATCCCACCAAAAGATGACCATGGTGAGTAGCCATTGCTGTTTTGCGCCCGTACCCGATAATAATAGCTTCCAGAAGAAGGCAATGCGGGCTGAACCCTCCAGGAAAGCACATCTTTTATTGTGTCTCGAATAATATTCGAAAACGATGGATCCGTTGCAACCTGCACCTGATACAAATCACCGCCAGCAGAGAGATGCCATCGAAGGATTGGGCGAAGTGATGTTCCGACGCTATCTGTTGCACGACGATATATAACCGGTATTGGAGGTAATGAATCTGCATGAAACACTTCTACATCGTCGATATACATGCCTGCCCCCCCGGCCGGATAGGGCAAACTCCAGGTTGCGTTGAGTGAGAATCCGAACTGAACTCGCCTACCTGCGTATGCTGTGGGGATCAGCAGTGCCGGCCTTATCCAACCCGTGTTAGCAGTATATGGACCAGCGAGAGTCATTTCAAATGCTCCCCATCTTCCACCGCCGGAGTCAGTCGCGATATGAACGGTAGCGTTTACATTGTTTTCACGATAGAATGCATATCGAAACCGTAGCATCACACCTAATCCTCCCATTTGCGCTGGGAGCTGTACAGGAGGAGAGATCAACTTCGTGGAATATGTGTCGTTAGGGATATTTCCATTGAGGATAGTGCCGTTACAGGTTGTATCACTGAACGGGGGCACCCATATGGACCTTCCTGGCTGCCATAAGAATTTATCAGCCCACCACCGCTCATTGTAACCGCTGCACATGGCGCTGTCTTCTTCGAAATCCCATGCCACTGGTGTCGCAGCGCTTGCAACGGACTTCACAATCTTCACATCGTCGATGTACCATCCATACCCACCGGCAGGATAGGCCAAGCCCCAAGTTGCCGAAAAAGCAAAGCCTATGTTCACACGCCTTCCGGCATACTGCGTAAGTTCAACAGAAGATTGTGACCAAGGTGACCACGCTGTGGTTGCTGTAGCGCTAATGGTCTTCCAACTGTTGAAATTGCCTCCACCGGTATCCACACGGATCTGCACGGAAGCCTGCACGGAGTTTTCTCGGTGAAACCAGGACCAGTAGCGCAACCTGAGTTCCTGGTTTGATGTGACGTTAGGAAGAACAAAGATCCGGTTTAATCGAGTAGTGTATGTGTCATTTGGGATCCTACCATTCAAAAGGGTTCCAGCAACTTTCGATTGACTACGATACCTCGCAATCGTGTCCACACCGATCTGCCACAGACCATTGTCAACAGACCAAGCCCCAGTTGGACCCTCGAAATCAGCGAAAAAGATTACCGAGTCACAATTAGAATATTGAGCCGATACTGTAGACTGGAAAAACAAAGTTACGACAGAAACAGCAATCAACAAACGAATATAGTTTGTAATCATTTTTTTAACCTTTCTAATTTTAAATATTTTTACTTTTAACTTTATTTGCAATCTTATCTCACCAAAATAAATTTCTTCGTTGAAATCAAGAAGTGCGACTCACCTTCTTTGCAATACCAACCATGGAGGTAAGTCGCACATACTGCTAAACATCTTACTTCAACAATACAAATTTCTTGACCGCAATAAAACCCTGTCCTGCTTGCCCCTTTTGGGAGCGAAGCGATGGCTCACGAGCAAGCAATCTGTAGAAGTACACGCCACTTGGGAGTGCAGTACCATCAAGATGTACATCATATCTACCTGCCGGCTTTTCCTCATCAACTAACTTTATCACTTCTTGACCGAGCATATTATAAACTTTGATTGTTACATAGGATTCCTTCGGAAGCTCAAAGTGTATCATTGTGCTTGGATTGAAGGGATTGGGATAGTTTTGAAATAAAGAAAATGTTTCCGGAATGTCCACACTTGATTGTTCAACACCGACTGGTGGGAAATAATCATATCTTCCGATTTCAAAGTAAGTCCCAAGAGAATCGTTCCCGAGCTGAGGGTCTCCTGCATTTATACACGGAGAACCATATTGCAAATGAAAATCTCCATTTCTGGCGTTAACAAAGAGCGGATCGAGAAATATATTTTTAGAATTATCACACGGATCGCCATTGTAATTTGTCGTCGTTATAATACCTAAGCCGGGTGGTACATCTGAGCCGCCAAAATTAATAGGGATGTTGTTGAAGAAATCAGAATATTTTACAACTGTGTTAGAACTCCCTGTCCCAAAGTAGATACCAATACCACTTGAGCTATCAACAATGGTACTATTTATTATAGGAGAACAATCACTAATAGCTATTCCACCACCAGAACTGGCAGAGTTGCCATACATTGTACATCGATTAATTTTGGGTGAACCACCACCACCGTTATAAATAGCACCTCCAAAACTACCTGAATGGTTATCATTAAATACACATTGGGAGATACTTGGAGAAGCATTGTAATTATTTATCCCACCTCCATAACCAACTGATTTGTTGCTATCAAATAAACACTCAGAAATATTTAAGCTAGCATTGGAGTTATATATTCCACCACCACCAAAAGGGTCTGTTGAATTATTTTTAAAAGTGCATTTATCAATCGTGGAACTACTACTCCAGGAATATCCATAAATCCCACCTCCTCTTGCAGCGGTGTTGTCTTTGAATAGGCAATCCGTCAAATCGATTCTAGCACCACCGGTCACATATATCCCGCCTCCTCCATCTCCTTCATTCTGTGAGGGAGCACTGTTATTACTGAAAGTACAATTCTTAATTGATGCCCAATAACGATTCAGTTGCATCCCACCGCCTCTGATTGCTGTATTATATCTAAGTTCACTGTTTGTTAAACTAAAACAGCTATTCCTTAGTACTATTCCACCCCCTTCATATGCTGCCGAGTTATAGGAAATTTTACTGTTAGTGATATAGTTTCCATCACAACTATTTTCAAGATATAGCCCACCACCCCAATTTGCCGAGTTATTGGAGATTGTACTACCTGAAATGTTGATCGAAGTTTGATAAGCCATAATTCCACCACCACCAGCACCGCTTGCGTTGTAATTATAAGTAATAATACAATCAAAAATGGTAAGAGTACTGTTTTCTGCATTGATACCGGCTCCTTGATCTCCGTATCCACCTGATACACTATTTTTTGTTATGACACAGGAATAAAGAATAACAGAGCAATTATAGGAAGCAATGCCTCCACCGTCATCCGTTGAAGCATAATTTGCTATGAATTGGCAGTTTTCAAATTTAAAAGTACTATTCCATGCGCCCAATCCACCACCTGAAGGCGCTGAATTACTATCAATAATACAACTAGTAAAAGTTGGAGAAGATTGTGAGCCAATTCTTATTCCTCCACCTAACGAACTTGCGGAATTCTTCTTAAATGTACAGTAATTAATTTTGGGGGATTTAGAATCAAAGATTGCAATTCCACCACCATCATTATCTGCACGATTGTTAATGAAAGTACAATTAGAAAATGTTGGTGAGCTATAAGAACAATACACACCCCCTCCATTCGGCTCAGGATTCTTAGCCCAACCGTTCTCAACTACACAATAACTCATGCTGCTCAGACTATCTGCATTTGAGAAACGTATACCACCCCATTTATTTGGATTTTGGATTGGATCACAAGTGAAATAAATGGAATCAGTAGCAGTTCCCTTGGCTAACAATCGCCCATATATATAGAACCGGTAATACCCCGTGAATTTTACAACCACCCCTGGTTCAATTGTTAGAGTAGTAGCCGATAGAATATACAAATCGCCAACAACCTCGTACGTATTTCCCTGAGACCATGTACCACTCACCACACCACTCACAGGGATTTGTGCGTGTAGAGAATTTGTTCCAATAAAAAATAGGAACATAATCATCGTGTAGAAAAAATATCGAGACATTTGAATCTCCTTTTCCGCCATAGGTATCGCCAAATGGCGACCAAGATTTCCATAAAACACGAATAAATATTTATAT
>JASEHD010000177.1 GCA_030019075.1 Bacteroidota bacterium | reverse complement strand
CTATCGATGTTTTTGGTGTATTACCTTTGTTTGTTGGCTTGGTCGAAGGGATTGAAGACAAACGACGTAAGCTTGTTATTCTCGAAGCCACGCTGGCAGCTTTTGGAATTTCTTTACTATTTCTTGTCGCCGGGAAATTGATATTCTCATTTCTTGGAATTACCGAAAGCGATTTCCGTGTTGGCGGCGGTGTGATACTCCTCGTTCTTTCTATAAAAGATTTACTTTTTACAAAAGAAGAAGACCGCAGTCCCGGCACATCCATCGGTATTGTACCGATCGGTATTCCACTCATAATGGGACCCGCAGCATTGACAACGATAATCATTCTCGTTGATTCATATGGATATTTGTGGACGATTATCTCGCTTGTGGTGAACATTCTAATTGTGTTTGTTGTATTCAGGCAAGCGCAGTTTATTCATAAATCATTGGGGAAAGCCGGCTCGAAAGCAATCGGAAAAGTTGCCGCATTACTCCTTGCCGGTATCGCTGTAATGATGATTCGTAGTGGCATTACTGAGATGTTGAAGGGATTCTGAAGATGGCTCGATTTAAAGTCTACTTAGAATACGAGGGATCAAGATACAGCGGCTGGCAGGTGCAGAAAAATGCCCGAACCGTTCAGGGTGATCTTATTAACGCGGCAAAGAAAATTTTCAACACGAATAAAATAGAGTTTTACGGTTCCGGCAGAACCGATGCCGGCGTCCATGCGCTGCTGCAGGTTGCCCACCTTGATGTCCAAACCATGCTCGCACCTGAAATTATTCGAATGAAGTTAAATGATGAGCTTCCAGCCGATATAAACATAATCGAGATTGAAAAAGCACACAAGAATTTCCATGCCCGCCACGATGCTGTTGGAAGAAGTTACTTATATCAGATTTCCCGGCGGAGAACCGCTTTCGGTAAACGCTATGTCTGGTGGGTTAAAGATAAACTCGATTTTAAGCGGATGGTTGAAGCGTCTAAACTGTTTGTCGGAATGAAAAATCTTGCATCCTTCACTGCCGATGATGAAGAAGAAAAATCAACCAAAGTCCTGATTGAAGATATCGAAATGAGAGAGGTCGGTGACTTGATTCTTATCCGTATCTATGGCTCGCATTTTCTTTGGAAGCTTGTTCGTCAAATAGTCGGAGTAATCGTTGAGGTTGGCAGAGGTAAATTGTCATCCGAGAAAGTTCAACAATATCTTCACTTAAAATCGGATGAGCCGGCAAAATACACTGCACCGCCTTCGGGTTTATTCCTGGAACATGTCTATTATAAAGGAGATAAGACGCTCCGCTCTTTAGAACCTACAATGAATATCATCAAATCACCATTTGGAAAATTATGAACATTTTCGGAATCATCATACTCACAGCACTTCTTTTTGAATATATTTTGAATATCATTGCCGACGTGCTCAATCTTCGAACGCTCTCTACCGGATTACCAAAAGAATTTGATAGAGTATATGATTCTGATTCATATAAAAAATCACAGGATTATACCCGGACTCGAACAAAGTTTGGAATTATTGAATCGACCTTCAGTATTATTGTAACTCTAATTTTCTGGTTCGCCGGTGGTTTCAATTATCTCGACCAGATTGTGAGGAATTGGAATTTTGCATCTATCTGGACCGGATTATTTTATATTGGTATTCTTGTCTTGATGCGATCGATACTTTCACTTCCGTTCAGTATTTACTCGACCTTCGTTATTGAGGAGCGGTTCGACTTCAACAAAACAACTCCGGCAACATTCATCTTTGATTTAATAAAAGGACTTCTGCTTGCCGTTGTTCTCGGTGGTCCGCTTCTCATCGGCATACTTGCATTCTTCCAATTCGCCGGTGTACTTGCCTGGCTCTACTGCTGGATTGTGGCGTCGGTGTTTATTCTTTTTGTTCAATTCATCGCTCCAACGTGGATCATGCCGTTGTTTAACAAATTCACTCCGCTTGAATCTGGCGAATTAAAGAATGCAATTCTTTCTTATGCACATTCGGTAAGTTTCTCACTCCGGGATGTATTCATGATGGACGGCTCGAAGCGGTCGAGCAAGTCGAATGCTTTCTTTGCAGGATTCGGAAAGAATAAACGCATCGCACTGTTCGATACGCTCATTCAGAAGCATACGATTGCAGAATTAGTTGCAGTACTTGCACACGAGATTGGTCACTATAAAAAGAAACATATCATGCAGGGTATTGTCATAAGTATTTTGCATATGGGAATAATGTTTTTCCTGATGTCGATCTTCATTAGTCAGCAGGGATTGTTCGATGCTTTCTTCATGAAAAACATTTCTGTATATGCCGGACTATTATTTTTCGGATTGCTTTTTACACCCATCGAGTTTTTACTTTCACTTGCATTAAACGCACTCTCAAGGAAGAATGAATACGAAGCTGATCGCTTTTCTGTAGAGACTATCGAGAAATCCGAGACGATGATCGATGCCCTGAAAAAGCTTTCGGTGGATAATCTTTCACATCTTACGCCGCATCCGTTTTATGTGAAGCTGAATTATTCTCATCCGCCGGTAATGGAGAGAATTAGGGCAATTAGGAATTATGATAGTTATTGAGCCCCACAATATTGAAAGTCCATTATCCAAGTAATGGGAAAAAATCCGTTTACATAGGACGTCTAACCATTTAGGTTTGGAGCGAGTGCTACTCGCCGCCGCGTTATTAAACGGACTCTTGGTAGTTATTACAGTGTGTAGTGTATCCATTTTGTCCAGGATTTCACCGATATGTTTTGTTGCATCACCACTGTTGGTAGTCGCAATAACCACCATCTTCGTCCTTATACTAATCCCTTCTGCACTGCGTTCACACGGACCATTGGCAATAATTGCAAGGTATCTACCTCAAAGTTTCGATTCCGGATTTAAGCGGAGACCTGTGTTGGCAACACTCGTCGCAGTACTCGCATTAATTGCTTTGGTTCAAATTGCTCGATTGTCTTGCTTCATGTCGAATCCTGAATTAAGATGGGGTTCTGCATATCCACCCGTAGAATTTGGTGTGCGTCACCAATGTTTTCCTGCTTATATTTATGCTGCTGAGCTAAACCGAAATGGGCATCCTAATATTTATTCTGAGGAACACTATCCCGCTTATCATATTGATCATCCAGAAACAATGCGTCCTATTTCAACAGAGATAATAAATCTTGAACCTCATATCCGAGATGCGTTCGAATACCCGCCCCCATTTCTATTGTTACCAAGAATAGCGATTGCATTAACAAATGATTTTCTTGTGATGCGCACTGGATGGTTTATGATTCAAGTTATTTTGTTCGTTGCAGTTGCTATTGTTGTTGCACAGCGAGTTGGAGAACGCAGAGGAACTGTAGCAGGAATTCTCATGGCTGGTCTTCTCTCATCATTTCCTTTCATGTTCAACTTTCAGTTCGGTCAGTTTCACCTGGCGACAATAATGCTGGCAATAGGCGGCATGATGGCATTTGATGCAGGGCGAAATAAGCTTGGCGGTGCATTGCTTGCTGGTGCAATTGTTACAAAGATTTTTCCGGGAATCTTTCTGATCTACTTAGCGGTCAGACGACAGAACCGCCCAATTATGTGGACTCTTATCTTCGCCTGTGTCTACACGTTCGTAGCAATTCTGGTAGTTGGTGTTGATCCTTTCTACGCATTCTTTGATTATCACTTGCCGCGGGTAATGTCGGGAGAAGCATTCTCTTTTTTCCTTAAAACTAATCTTACCCTTGCTGCTAATACCAGTGTTTATTCGATACCATTCAAGTTAGAACGCCTCGGTGTGCCGGGAATGTCAGCCGAAGTTGCATCATGGCTCGTTTGGTTGTACACAGTGCTTCTTATCGGAGCAACTGTAATAGCGGCACGCCGTCCGAAGAACTTTGTGTCGGATGCATGTGTTTGGTTGGGACTATTAGCTCTCTGCTCATTACGAAGTCCTGATGCACCGAACGTCTATGTGGGTACATCTGCTCTATGGTTGTTGACGCTGCTTGCTGTTGAAACTCGCGGCAATTGGAAAAGAGTGCTTCTATTAGTTATTGTTTGGCTATGCGTAAGTGTTCAACCACCACTACCTAACGAAAAAGCTACAATTGCCTTATGGATGTCAGGTCAGATTGCAATCCTCATTTTAGGATTTTGGGTCGTGCTTCGATGGAGAGGAGGATATGAATATAACTCTACAGCATCTACATCTTATTAATATTTTTCCGTCATACCTCTTAATTCAATCCAATGGGCACTAGTGTACTGTCCCAAACGCTTCTCGACATATATTAACTTTCGCAATTATAG
>JASEHD010000176.1 GCA_030019075.1 Bacteroidota bacterium | reverse complement strand
CATCAGCGGATCGGTTTCATAACGTGTTAGTAATTGTGCATCGCTTGCACCTTTTAAGTAGGCATGCTTCAATCCTTTAGCAGTATGACCGAAACCATGTACCATGTAAACACAATCAGGTCGAATTCTTTCGGTCGCTTTCACTTTAATTTTGTTACTCACTACTCCATCCTGATTTTTTAATTTGATATAATCACCGCTTTTTAAACCGTATCGCTCGGCAATGTTTGCATTCAGCCAAACTTCATTCTCGGACATCGCATCAGATAAAATTCTATTAGTCTGCGTTCGACTGAATGAATGCACGGGTGACCTGCCGTACAACAATCTAAATGAACCAGGCGGTCCACTTGCCGGACGTTTGTATCTTGGCACTGGATCAAATCCTGCTTGTTGAAGCTGCAACGAGTAGAATTCAATCTTACCCGACGGAGTAGAAAATTCTATTGGTACACCTTCATCAAAGTAAATCGGCTGCTTGTCGCCAAGTATGATGACGTTCTTTTTCAGTTCATCAAAACTTAATCCCGCTGCAGTCATTCGATGGTTGATGTACTCTTCGACATCTTTCCAAGGATAATAATTACCAAGTCCTAATTTCTCAGCAAGCTTTTTTGCGATCCACCAATTAGGTTTTTGATCGTGCGGAGATTCGACTACCGGTTGGCGCAATCCAACAAACGAATCGCGAAACCATTCAACATTGATATCATCATACCGTTCAAGATAAACTGACTCAGGTAGCACAACATCAGCCCATCCCGCTATTTCACTTGGAATAACATCCACCACGACAAGCAAATCTAAATTCTGAATTGCTTGTATTGTTTCATTCTCATTTGGTAGTGCATGGAATAGATTCGTTGCATAAACCATCCAACCCTTAATGGGATAAGGTCTTCCTGTGATAGTCGCTTCTCGAATGCCTGTTGTTATTGCTTCATGAGCAAATGGAAATCTATTATTTGGATTATCTACTTTATCTATTTCAGATTTTGGATAAGGGGGATACGGATAACCGGGTACATCCATGCTTACGGGATAATAGAATCCGCCTTTCCTACCCCAGCTTCCCATAAGTGCATTCAACAATGCAATTGCTCTGCTTCGCTGCGCGTCATCGCCGTACCAGGTTACATGCCTGCCGGGATGAACTAATGTCGCCGGTTTGTAACGAGTCATTTCGTGTGCAGTTGCACGGATTAGTTTCGGCTCGATGCCTGTCTCAGGATATGCCCACTCCGGAGTATAAGATGAAAGCTCTACTTTAAATTGCTCGAATCCGAATCCATACTTCTCAACATATTCTTTATCATAAAGATTTTCTGAGACAATTATATTCATCCACGCAAGCAAGAGAGCAAGATCGGTTCCCGGTTTTATGGGCAGGTAGTATTTTGCTTTGCCTGCAGCGACAGAATATCTCGGATCAACCACAATGATTGATGCGCCGTTCCCTATGGCATCGGCAAATTCCTGTGCCTGCGTGTTGTGCATGTTCTCGCCAAGATGACTTCCGATAAGCACAAGACATTGCGCGTTTTTAATATCTGTTCTTTCCGGTGAACTTACATCTTCTCCGTAGGTAAGTTTGAATCCTACATCTCTTGGTCCACGGCATTGGGCGAATGACGGTGCTGCGAAATTGATGGCACCGTATGCTTTCAATGTGTGCTTCAGGAAATTTCCACCGATACCATGACTTAACATAGCCATCGATGCGGGTCCATACTGCGATTTTATCTTCTGCATTTTATCCGCGATGTAACCAAGGGCTTCATCCCATGTTACTTCCTTCCACATTTCTTTTCCTCGCTCTTGCGTTCTGATTAGCGGTGAGCGTAATCTATCCGGGTCGTAATGCGCGCCAACTCCACCGGTTCCGCGCGGACACAATCGACCCCGGCTCAGAGGATCAAGAGGATTACCTTCTACTTTCCACAACTTGCCATCACGGACATAAGCTATCGCTCCGCATTTCCAGAAACATACATCGCAGAAGGTTGGAATTTTTTTAATACCTTTTTGTTTTGATGCTTCAGATTTTTCAATCGCCTTTGTTACTGTTCCCACCGCTGCGGCAGCAGCAATTGTAGCACTTGATATTTTTAAAAATTTTCTTCTAGAGAGTGGATTCATATTTTTCCGTTATCCCGATAATTCTATTTTTGATTTTTGCACAATCGTAAAATTCTTTATAAACCTGGCATGACTTACAATCGAGATTTTCACAGATATTTTTTTTATGGTTATACATCCAGCAAGCATAAGCATGATTATTAAACGCATCGCAATGTTCACGATCTTGCTGCGAACAATTTACTATTTCCCAGCAAGGAATCAAAGCTTGGATTCTTTGTATTCCGGCTATGCTGATTTTGTCTTCGTTGATTGCCCGGCGGATGCATTTCAACCGCTCAATATCCGACTGCGAGTAGAGCCGATGACTCGATTCTTTTTGGAACGGCAGGATAAGTCCGGCTCGCTCGTACATCCTCACAGTATGCACGGAGATACCAAGCATCTTCGCCGCAGTACTGATCGAATAGAGAGGTGTATCCTGATTTTGAATGATTTCCGATCTCATAGATTAAAGTTGATACTTATAAATACCAAATATTATGCCAGCGGTAAATGTAGGATTTTGATTGAAAAGGTTGAAAATTGGTGGGATTTTAAGGATTGTTTTTCAGAAGAGAAAATTGAATTGAGGGAAAAATTTCAAGATTGATTTATAGATTGCAACAAAGTCGTATACAACCGCAAGTGTAGTCCACCTTGAAGGTGAGCTACACTTCGTGGAATATCGACTATGGAAAATACCGGTAGATTTCTTTTCGATGAAGAACTCGTTCCAGAACCAGTAACTCTCCTTCAATATGAAATCCGACACGGTAGTCTCCAAAACGGACTTTAAAATATCCGGGATAACCTGTCAGCCGTTCAATCTTCTTAGATTCCGATAACGATTTTGAGGAAGGCAATTCATTAAACACAAAATTCTCGATGATTGCGCGTTGGTAAGATGGAACCTTTGCCAGTTCTTTGAGAAATTGTTTTCGATACTCGACGTTCACTCTGATTTATCAAGAGTTTTGTAATATGCTTTTGCCTCTGCTGCAGAAAGCTTCTCTGTGGTCTCGGTCTTTTTCATAAGCTCAACCAGACCATAATTTTCGAGAAGTTCCTCAATTTTATTGAATGTATCTATGTCGAGTTGAACAGCCACTTTATGGTTGTGTTCATCTACAATATATTTTTTGGGAATATCAGTCATAAATTTTTTCCTTCAGAAACAATATACTGAATAGATAAAACAGTGGCAAATAAGAAATTGGTTAATTAGGTTTTAATTGAAAATGATGAAAATTGTAAAGATTTTAAGGTTCGATTTTCAAAATAGAAAATAAAATGTGAGACGGAGTTTCAAAATTGATTACGAATGTACAATCGCCGTTGTACTATATGATTGCAGGAGATTGTAACAAAGGTTGGATATTTTCCGGTGATGTAATTTTAAGACAACCATGCGAAGATTCAGAACCTTGGCAAGGTTTTTCCAGCTACAAGTCAAGTTGATGTTGACCTAATTGTTGTCTGTTGACTTCTATTGATTTCTTTAATGGAGATAATTCTTTTTGTATTACCTCCCATGTTAATTTCAAGTCGACGCCGAAATATTCGTGAATGAGAATATCCCTCATCCCTGATATTTTCTTCCAGGGCGTTTCCGGGCTCAATCGCTTTACTTCATCTGGAATTCTTTTCACTGCTTCACCAATAATTTCAAGCCGACGTATTACCATGTCTTGAATTCGAACTGAACCGATAAACTCATCCTTCGTAACTCCGGCAGTGTACTCCTCGATAAGTGTGATACTTTCGAGAATATGCTCAATGAATATCTGCGGTTGACGTTTCATATATCAGTTCTTGTTCATGTATCACCGTTTCCTTTAGCAGGGGATGTAGAGAATCGTAGGTTACAACGTCAACTTTTGCACCGAGCTGTTCTTCCAGTTCTAATTGAAGTCCAACCAGGTCGAGGAGTGATTTTCCTTCTTCTAACTCAACAAGTATATCAATATCGCTTTGTGCTGTTCTGTCCCCACGCACAACAGAGCCGAACAACGCCGCCCGTACGACACCATTACTTTTGAATAGGGAAACGGCAATTGATTTTATTTGTTCTTTGCTGATCATAACTAAGTAAAGGTACAAAAACTCTGAACGAAAAGAAAGCCACGTATTTTGCATGATTATATCGAGGGGACTTCCAAAAACTAACTTTAAAGTGTAAGTAATTTTGATTAAATTAAGAG
>JASEHD010000175.1 GCA_030019075.1 Bacteroidota bacterium | reverse complement strand
CATGGCCAGCATTTACAATTAAGCCCAAATCTTTTCCGTACACAGCAATAGATTGAATTATACTCAGTAATTTTTGTTGGTGTTGGGAAGAACGTGCATTTGTATATTCACCAGTATTAATTTCAATCATTTTGGCGCCAATCTCTTTTGCTGCTTCTACTTGTTTACGGATCGGATTGATAAATAAACTTACTGGAATTCCGTTTTCTTGTAATTGACCGACTGATCGCTTCAAAGAACTTTTCAGCTGTAAAACATCCAGTCCTCCTTCAGTAGTGAGTTCCTGACGTTTTTCGGGAACAAACGTTGCTAAGTCGGGTTTGATTTTTTTTGCAATTGCAATTATCTCCTTTGTTGCTGCCATCTCAAGATCGAGTTTTGTTGTGATAGTTCTTCGTAACTTTTCAACGTCTATGTCGCGTATATGTCGTCGGTCTTCTCTTAGGTGACAAACAATGCCATCTGCGCCTGCATCCTCGGCAATACGTGCTGCCTCAATAGGGTCTGGCTCTAAACCTCCGCGTGCATTGCGTATGGTTGCAACATGATCGATGTTGATAGAAAGTTTCATAGGCGTTTTCTAATAATAAAATGAACTTGTTCTGGGATTCGTTGGATTATTTTAATTCCTTCTGGTGCTGTGGGGACGGGTGTTATTATTCCAATACTATCCTGAAGCAGTGTTTGGTAATCGAATGTAATCATAAACAAAGAGGAATCGAGATTCCTGAGTTGGTCGATCCCTCCGCGCACAATGATATCTATTTTGGGAGGACTAAAGATAACATCGCGGTTTGATGGAACTGATAATGCAGTGAGCGGTATCCCGGAGATTGTTCTCTCTGCAAATGGTTGAATGTCAACAGTTAGCCGAACTTTGTTCCGGGAAATTTTTAAACCGTAATTTGTAGGTTCTTCTAAATGAAGTTCAACATCGAGAGGAATACGCTGGTTGTCGTATTTTCGATAAACAGTTGACCAGTGATTTATTTGTTGTACTAAGGAAACAGCCCCCATCACAGTAACGGATTCTGGTTCGATGTGCCATCTACCGACTGTCCCATATCCATCAGGGCATTTTATTGTAATGTTAGGAATTATGGAAACTTGTTTCTCATGAAATTTATCTAATCCAATAAATAGGGTCTCTGGTTTAATATCGAGTGGAAAAATCGTGGGTGGGAGTTTTAAATGTTCTGCCAGATTTCTGTTTGTGATAATTTGGGATTCAGTTTGAAGGTTGAGATCAATTGTGTATTCTAAATTTTTAAAGAAGTATAAACCTGCCAATTGCCAGCCCATTCCACGAAACTTAATAGTTAACGATGTGGGCAGCGGATAGCGGAGACCTTTTCCCTCGGGAAGATTAATTATTTTTATCGGGATGTTTTTAACGATAGTTTCTTCATAACTGAGATTTACCGATATCCACATCAATACAGCAAAAATAATTGCAGATATGACGATATGGTATCGTTTTTCCCTCATGAATTGAAACTAAAAACTCCACCCAATAAAACGGATGGAGTTAGATATGTTTTAGGAAATTTCATTTGGGGAACTTTACCTTCACCAATTCAGTTATGAGTTCATCCCTATTTGCACGTGATATTTGCCGTCCGTATATCGAAAGTCCAGGAACAGAGCGCGCATAATGACGCAGTTGGTGGACTGTCATCGCCTCAAGCTGCTGTCGAAATATTTCTTCCTCATCGCTCATTGTCGGATGTTCCGCTAAAGAACGTTCTATCGTTGATGGTAATGATTCGGCCGAGGTAGGCGTTACTTGTTCCTGTAAATTTATACTCTTGCGTGGACGTCCGCGTTTACGTGGGACTTCGGGTTGTGAGGGTGTTTTCTGCCATGCGGGTTTTTCATGCGTTTGCCAAGGTGGTGGATAGATGAGAATCTCTGTGTTGTCATCCGGTCTTGGAATCACGTGTGCAGAAACTAAGTCGCCAACGCGCTGTGCAGCGGCTGCGCCAGCATCAACCGCAGCGCGTACTGAAGCCACATCGCCTTTGACCTTGACGGTCATTAAGCCGCCTTCGGCGCGTTCTTTCCCAATAAGTTCTACCTGAGCTGTCTTTACCATTGCATCGGCAGCTTCGATAGCACCCACAAGTCCACGTGTCTCGATTAATCCTAATGCATACTCAAGCATAAGATTTTTATTTTCATGGTTTGAAAAATATCTCCATTAATCAGCATAAAAGAAAAATACTTTTGTTAGAAAAAATATATTTCTTTTCCTATGAATGAAACATTCCCGAAAGTCGTTATTTATCTGCTGGACGCTTTGGAAGAATCATTTCCACGTCACTATGCGGGCGTGGGATGACATGGACGGAGACCAATTCACCGACACGCTGAGCTGCAGCAGCGCCGGCATCTGTGGCAGCCTTCACAGCACCAACATCGCCGCGTACCATTACAGTGACGTATCCACCCCCGATTACTTCTTTCCCAATCAGGGTAACTTTGGCAGCTTTGACCATTGCGTCGGCTGCTTCAATCGATCCGACTAATCCTTTGGTTTCAACCATTCCCAACGCATCGAGTGAAATTTCGGACATATTATTTAAATCCTTTTATTATGAATAAATAATTACATTTTCAGTATATCGAATATACTGAAATGGGAGCATTTTGTCAATTCTTTTTTTATGCCGCCTTTTATTTATTTTTCCTGATAAAAATATGTCTCTTTCTAACATTATCATATGACCATAGGAATAACTATAATACAAATCCTACAAAAGATGGGTATGGACTTTGGCACGCAAGATCACCGTGCGCGTGCGTCTCATCGATTTCAATTCCGATCTGGAAGTCCTGGCAAACTTTGGACTCGCTGGACTACGCCGCCATCAAACGAGATACAGCCTTCCTGCTTCACTACGGTTACGACAAAGGTCCTATCACTGCTCGAGCCATTGAGGAGCAACCGAGAAAGTACCAGTCGATTGCACAGACACAACTTAAGCCCGTTGTGCTCACTTTTCTTACCGACGATGACGTTGCACACATCTCCGGCGAAACGGAGGTGAGCTCTGCTGAGGAGCAACTCACCAAGGGATAACCGGACCCACGGGAATTTTGATACTATCGGACAAGCAGCACTTTTTTCACATCGGTAAACTGCCCCGCTGTGAATTTGTAGAAATATATACCGCTCGGAATGTTGTTCGCATTCCATTCAACCGACTTGAATCCTGCATCTTGAATCTCATTCACCAAAGTTACAACTTCCTGACCCAGCAGATTATACACTTTAAGTGTAACCTTCGATTCTTTCGGCAAATCATATTTGATTTTCGTCATCGGATTAAATGGATTCGGATAGTTTTGGTACAATGCAAATTCCTTTGGTACTTCAGTTGGTCGAGTGGATTTAAGAATCAGAGATATTTGCTTTATCTCATCTTGTTTTAGGTCAATACTTCCACCATTACTAAGTTCATATTGAACTTTTTCACCACTTTGTTTTGTAATTTCAAGTGCCGCATGATCACCATTCACTTCCCAATTAATCGAAATTGTTCCAGCCGCTCCCTGAATTCTTATTGGAAATTTCTGACTTTCAGCATCATCGCTTTTCGCTATTTCCACAAACCGCTGCGATTTGAATCGAACATCGAAACTTACCCCGGGTGGTATTGGCGGCATTTCATAATCCGATAGGTTCAGTTCTGTTGGCTGAGAGGAAAAGTATAATGTCCGCTCTCTTCCTTTCTGATCCTGAATTATTATTTTCCCAAAACCTTTCAGTAATGATTTGGGATTCTGTTGAGTTTTAGATGATGCGTTCACAAGCGACTGCTGCTTGTTCAGAAGCGTCCCAACTCGCATGACTACTTTACCCGCTGTATTCGCCTTGACCCAGTACGCCTTTCCCGGTTTCAACGTATCTTCACTATAGTATCCATCAATAGAATAGCCATAAAACATTGGTGTGAGAGTAACTGGTGGAACACCAACCACATTCTCAATCAAAACAGGGTATGAAAGTGTTCCAATAATATTCCAACGAGATAATACATCGATAGTATCTTCCGAGACTGCCGTTCCTATGAACTCCACAGGTGTTTTTACCGGATATTTAATCCAATATCCCTTCCCGAAGCGAAGAGTATCTGATACAATATAACCGGCTGAATACTGAAACGCCTGTGAACTCGCTGTTGGGTAAAGCGCTGCTCGGGAATAATCAGAAACCCACAGCGGGACAGACACCATGTTCCATGATTCTTCGAGTTGGATAGAAACTGTTGTGTACAAGCCAGAGTATCTTCTTAAACCAGGGATATATCCGCTTTCTAATTTAAAAGTATC